>CASBRC010000043.1 GCA_949128015.1 Synechococcales cyanobacterium PMM_0003 | reverse complement strand
CCATCACCAAACAAGCATCCCAAGAAATAGCCGAGTTCTGGATTGAGTGTGGTTGGGGTGGTGATTTCGGCTGTGAGTACACCGCGACCATGACCTAACAATTCCTTGCGACCTTCGCGAGTATATTGAACTGGATTGAGACTGAGCAGCAATGCATCTGACTGTTGTTGATATTCACCTAATGAATAATCAATGTCCATACCCAGTTCTAGTTGATCGGCTCGCACCCATTGATCAGCGATCGCAAGACGATGATTAGGAGTCATCCGTAAAATCCGACCATTCTCAAGGGTGACGCGCACTAGATTTAATGGTTGATTTGCGATCGCAGTATCAGTCGCAATCCCATTCCGCACACTTAAATCCAAACCTTTGCTTTCACCGCTACCTGCTTCTACTAGTTCATCGGCATAGAGCAAGCCTTGGTCAAAAATCCGTAAAGCAGTGCGATCAAGGCAACCTGCGGGTTGAACAGTCGTACAGCGATTAGGACGACGTAAACCCTGCGAGTCACAATATTCGTTAACCGTTTGATTGACAATCTCGCGCCAACGATTGAGATAAGCGGCTTCTCTATCTTTGAAGTCCAGACCTTGCACGGTGTCAGGACGACCCGCTTCCCACCAGCGCAACCATTCTACGCCAAAGGCATGAACGAAGAAGTCAAATAGTCCCGTAAAGGATACGCCGACAATCGGATCGACTTCACGGCTATATCGATAGCGCTCTTCATTGAAACGATGATTGAGCAATGCAGCTACAGAAATAGCACCCGCTTTAAACGCTTCTTCTTGTTCTTTCTCATTGTGTGGATCGATCTGATTTAGATGAACTTCAGAGAGGTTACAATGCCCATCAGAAAATACGATTTCGCCACAGGGATTCAGACCATAGCGCTGAAAGCGATGCTCTAGCTCACGTTCAGTGATTTCAGGTTGGCGCGATCGCAACCATTCTTTTCCTTCTCCTTTAACATAGGCAGCAAGAAACTCACGCTTTAGTTCGGTAGTTGTGATTAGATCAGCATTAGAACGCGCGATCGCTTCACCTGCCCATTGAATTGCACCTTCGCCCGAGTAATATTGCTTGCGAACTGCATCAACACATTCTTGCTCAGTGGGTTTACGATGGAATACCCTCGTATGATTCGCCATTCTGAGGGAATCACGTTCTGGATCGATGCGCCAGTTACCAGCTTCATCCTGTTGCCAGAGATTATCCTTCGCCACAGAGCCAAGCGCATCTTCTGAAGAGAATTGCCGCATCCCCGCACTATTTGAAACGAGAATGCCTTCACAAACAAATTCATGAATTGAAGCAACCTCAATGTCATAGGTATGAGCAGTTCTTACATCTAATTCTACCGATTCCACTTTGATAGGAATTAAATCTGTGGATTCAGAAATATGCTTTTTCACAGTGGGAGCAATCATTTGTTTTTGCTCACCACTCCAATGATATTGGTAGGTATTTACAATCGGTCTAACCATTGCTTTAGGAAATCCATGATCTTTAAAAGATTTTGGACGCTCCCTTTGACTGTCAGCAAAGCGCAACGAATGATTGGTAAACAACTCAGATGATTTCTCAAAAGCTGATTCACCCACGGTGACTAGTTCGCCTTCCCATTTACCTGTACGCTTACGAGTAGAATGACATAGACGAGCAGTAATTCCCAATGAAGCATAGATAGACTGAACTTGACGCAAAAAGTCAGGATGAACGGAGGCAACTAGCACACCTTGACTAAAACAACCATCGGCATCAGCTAAACCAGCTAAATATGCATCGCGGATGTTAGTTGTTGCCAACAGGATGCAGTCAGGAACATTAATTGAAGTGAAGGCTTTTTTAAATTGCGATAGATACTGATTCAACGCAGTAGAGTTAAATTGCAGTTCAAAAGCCTTGGTTTTACATTGTTCTGGTGTTCTCAATGTATAGGTGTCTAATCCAAACAAAGCGCCAACATTGATCAGCTTGTCGATGATTTGTTGCTGATCTTCAGCAATCCGAAATCTTACTCGCCAACCATCACTTGCCACTGAACCATCGCCATGTAAATAGCCGATGAAGTAAGCGACATCAGATGTCAGTGCAGGAATAGTGATTCGTTTAGATTGAGGAGCCAAATCGCCTTTAAATTCTGGTAACTCCGTTGCACTACCAGGAATTGCTTGAGGTACAAAGATCAATCGATCATCTTCTTGAAGGTCTTTCGCCTTGACCATCCGATATTTGCCATAGACATCTTCTAGGACAGCAACTTTATGATCGGGCGTACATTCAAAATAACCATCTTGGGTTTTAATCCGACAAAGAGATTGTGTACCCTGATCAAAGAAATTTGTAACAGGATAAAATCCTTTGCTGGTTAAGACGCGATCACCGATCCGAATTTTTTCAATTGGTACTAGCCCTGATTCGCTGTGAACTAATGCACCCGCAGGTAAGCAACGCCGAATATTTCCAGCCACGATACAAACTGCGGCTTCATCGATGAGGAGGCAGCACTCGACTGAGTTGAGTTGACGACCGATCGCTTTGTTTAAAATATTGGCACAGCGATCGTAGAGGGTGGGCAACTTAACAGGATTTGCCATGCCGCCGAAGCCCTTCAGAGGTTCACCACTGGGGCGGACATCACTGATGTCAACGGTGATTTGGACGGGTTTGGTACGATCAAACTGTTCGTTACTAGAGAGTTCTAAGAGAGATTGGTAGGACTTGACCCAACCTTGACGACTATCACCGACAAAAAACTTGACGGCATTATTGGCATAGTCAAACTCAACGTCGGTATTGTGGCGGCGTTGCTCAGCAGGTGTTGCCCCGATCGCACCAATGACATTTACTTGCAATTGGTTGAGAATCACGGGCAATTGGCTAATATACTGCGGCTCTAATACGCCGCCAGTGCCAGACCCTTGCATAGCGAGATCCATCATCAAGCCAAAAGATCGCCAGTCGATCACATTGGTGCTGGTGCAGTTATAGGAACCTGAGAAATTTTCGGGGCGCTCGACCCATTCAGTACCACCGACCCACAGCCAACGTCCAGAGGTGAGGGACTTGAGCTGCTTTTGCATCTTGTCGATTAGGGCAACTTGTTCATCGGTGAGCTTGCCTAATTTTTTGAGTCCTGTAAGTGTGCGATCGCATACTTCAGACCAGTTTTCGCGTTTGTTATTATATTTACGGCTATAAGTCCTGAAAAATACGGGATAAGCAGCAGGAGCGCTATCGGGAAATCTAACCTCCTTGGAGATTAGTTTAAGTTCTTGCACCATAGAATACTTGTGCCTTTACAACATTATGGACTTACAAGCTTAGCGTAAAAATCAATTAATTTACTTTACATTTAGTGTCTCAATCATGAAAATTAATAGAATATACACTATTAGTAGTTTGGAATACAGTTTGCTGCAAACGTCTCAAAAATGATTTATTGGGCGATCGCATTCTTGTCAGGCAAATTTATGCAGCATTTTGAAAAAGTAGGGAATGTGATATTTTGCTGCTGCCTCGTCGTCAGTTTGCTTGGAATAAAAATCTCTTGCGATCGCTAAGGAGAGTTGATCTCTATATACCGCAGTATCTCGACTCCATTCGCTACTGGGTTCGACTTGATGCCAATACTCTTTAGCTTTTCTGATGGTTAGCAAATTAAGGATTAGCTCACGTTTTCTAGTTTCGTCTTGAGCCGCTTGAAACTGCGTTATCCAACTGGATTGTAAGTTTTTTATTTCACTAAGATCTAGTCCTGTACAGTGATTAA
The DNA here is from genome assembly GCA_949128015.1 of Synechococcales cyanobacterium PMM_0003. Lineage (GTDB taxonomy): Bacteria > Cyanobacteriota > Cyanobacteriia > Pseudanabaenales > Pseudanabaenaceae > Pseudanabaena. The sequence goes on along the minus strand of CASBRC010000043.1, from coordinate 417 downwards.
TCCGAGAACATGCGATCGCAAAATTTTTCTGTAAGTCAGCATCTTTACTCAAATCATCAGACATTGCTAAGTAAATATCATCAAGAAATAGTTTGTTATTTTGATAAAACGGCTGAATTGAATATTCGTCAAATAACGTTTGCAGCTCTGGCACTATAAAATATGCTTCTTTATGAATTAATCCAGTTATAAATATTTCATGGATTTCGTCATCAATATCTAAATTTATTTTTGACTGTTTATAAAGGCTACAAAAAATTTGCTGTGTATCTGTAAAACGATAATTATTAATTTGTCTTATTTGAATATCGAGATCGACTATGGCAAATATTTTTTTAGGATGAAAATACAGGTTGTCTGTATCTTCATCAAGCATTTCTAAGAGTTTAGAATAGGTGTTTACAACACTGTTGCAAT
>CASBRC010000042.1 GCA_949128015.1 Synechococcales cyanobacterium PMM_0003 | reverse complement strand
TTCTACTTCTGGATAAATTTTTGGGGCAAGTTCCTTAGCGATTTGCAATAAAATCTCGCCATCTCTTGCCAAAAAATAGATGCGTGCGAGTTGTTTCGCCTTAGCCTGCTGTAAAATCCAAATCGTGTAAGCAGTTAAAATTGGTGCAGCAACGGAAGCGGCAATATCACGAATGATCGCTTCTTTTGGCGTTCCTAACTCTTGAGTTAGGCGTGTATAACGAGATATACCTGCCAACAGAGAAGTAATTCCATTAGTGACGGTGGCATATTTTTGAAGGATTAGTTCATAGCGATTAGGATTAGCATCATTGAAATAAATAGAGTTAATACCTAATGAACTAGGCTTAGCAACATCAGATGGTAAGCTATTACCTGTGTGAGTAAGATCTTGAGGACGCAAGCTTAGATCTTCGAGAACCTTTAAAAATAAATCCCCTTGCCCTTTAGACTTTCTCAATTGCGAAGACACATACAGGCGATCGCCTTCTTGCCAAAAACCATGCTGTTTCAGTCTCTCTTCCAGAAAGTCCTCAGGTAAATACATGTCTGAAAGAAATAAAACATGGGGATGTGATCGCCTTGCCTGTTCTATCAAGTGATAAGCTCTCGGAACAGCGATTAAATATTCCGTTTCCACCTCTAGTTCTAAATTTTTGAGTTTATCGATAGTCTCTGTCGCAATTTCTAAAGTGTTCGCAAGTTCGCGATAGATTTCATCTAGAGTAGCTTCACCCCCTTCATAAAACAAACGCGATCGCATCTCAGCCATGACTCTGGCTGTACAAAAAGTCTCAGAAGAGAAATTGATCCAGCCAAACTGCAAAGCGCGATCGCCACAGATTTTAAAAATTTCTGTGGGTTCACTTACTAACCTTGTAAACAGCGTATCAAAGATATCGAAGCTAGATATTTGTGACATATAAGGGATTGGTTATTGATGACTGGTGATTGGGGATTGGTGATTGGTGATTGACTAAGGTTGGAATAGTTGGGTAAATTGATAGTTTGGCTAGGATGTTATGGTTTTAAAAAAACTGATTGCCAAAATTTATGTCTAATATCACTGACGTAATGTCGCATAGCAGTTTGTTTGGTCACAAATTTGTCTGGATAGACAAACTGATCGTCAACATTCATAATGTATTTTTCTGATGCTAGAGCCAGCCCATGATTCCGTTTGATGGTCAAATTAACAATTGTTTGCTCAGAGAAATAATTTGGAGGTTCTTGCAGACTTGTCAATCTTTGTACAGATTCATTCCAATCCAAAGATTTTTTAAATAAAATAAATCCTGCATTAATTGGCTCTTGCTGTTCGATATCTTCATAAATAAGCCGCTTGTCTAGAGAGTTTTTGCAGTCGGGTAAGTAATAGGTATGCATGTCTTCAGAGGCAGCCAAGTTAGCCAAATCTGAAGCCCCTTGAAAGAACAAAATATCTGAATCAGTATAGAGTGTTGCTTCATCAATGGGAATAGACATCAATGCAGCTAGTTTCTTGCCCATGGCTTGCTGAGATGCATATGCATAGACAGATGGAGGCAAATCATCTCTTTGAAACTTAGTTAAAAGCTGAACATCTACACAGGGATGAACAAGTCGCAGCAGCTTAATACTCTTTTCGGTATAGCTTCCATCAGACATGATCGTAAAGGCTTTAGGAATTCCCACATGACGAAGGAAAGAGCGTAGACTGGCCACTTGCTCTGGCAAGTCGCGTTCACAGGATAGTGAGTAAACTTTAATGGGGACTTGACGCTCTTGGGCGATCGGGAAACTAACTATATTTGCAAGGCTAGATTTATAAATGGATCGAAAAAAATTACCTTGAATCTTTGCTGTGTGATAGCCAATGTTTACCATTCATTCCTCTTTAAGTTAGTCATCGAAGTAGGTGGGCAAAAGAAACCTTAAAGCCCAGAGAGGTGTAGCGCACGCGTAGCGTGTGCTACACCTTTCTGGGCTTTGGGTTTGATTATGCTTGCCTACTTAATAATTATTACACCGCGATTATAAAGCCGAAATATTGCGATCGCAATATTAAAAAGCAATAAAGAAGACGATGCACACAGCAGGTTATTTACTTTTTTACCTTTCTGACTCGATTAGGCTTTGATGGATAGAGCCAGAAAGATAATACTTTAGTTAAATATGGCATAACTGGATAGGTCAATAAAGCTGATACAAAGATTACAGAGATTAGCAAGCTTAGTAAAGTGGGAAGTCTTTGCAAAAATGGAGTTAAAAGCAGGTTAGCGAACAAGATGAGAGGATATACCGTAATCACACCAATAATTACTTGTTTGTAATAAGGCGGTTCTGTTGGATTTACCAATTTACTTGTAGGTAATGTAAACCATAGTTCTAGTCCATTTGGCTGGTGTTGTTGCGATCGCTTCGAGATAAATTTTTTGGAACTCTGCATCCATTGTTGATAAACAGATGAAGTGAGCCAACTTTTGCAATGGTCATAGTTAGCAAATTTAATGATGACTACATATTCAGAATATTGATGATCGCGAGGTCGGATAACTTCAACCCCCATAAATCCCTCAAACTGTTGGGCTGATTGATTAATTCCTTTTGTCCAAGCTTCATATTCTTCTATGAGATTTGGCTCAACAACTTCGGAGATGACTAATGTGATCGGATCGGATTGCTGTCCAAATGACTGCATAGAGTTACCACTAAGTAGTTGTGATCAGGTAAATTATATCTCTGTCATCGTATAGAAATATTTCTGCTAGCAGCATCTTTAACTACGACTAGAAGCCATATTCTCAAACTTGGTTAAGCGTGGTTCAAATAGTAATTTGACCGTGCCAACTGGCCCATTCCGATGCTTAGCAATAATAATTTCGGCAACACCGCGATCGGGAGTTTCAGGATTGTAATATTCATCACGATATAAATTAATGACTAAATCCGCATCTTGCTCGATGCTGTTATGAACGTAAAAATTATTGGCAACAAAGTTCTCAAGATTCGGTACGGTTAAGTCATATACCATTTCTTCTGTTAATGAATCAATACTCATTACTTGATCCCAGTAGATATCGCTTTCAGCAAGCTTGTAAAGCTCCGTTGATTCTAAAACTGTCGATAGCTTATACATGCGATCGCGACTAATCGCATTTTTATATAAACTTGTGCCACAATACTTTGTGCCAATCTGCTCTTGCATTTGTCTAGTTGTCAAGCCTAGCTTTTCTCTAGCGACATTAACATGAGTTTTCCAAACTTCTTTTGATATCAAGTCTCTATTCGTATTAGCACATCCAGAATTACTTATATACAAATTGACTTCTTGTAAACTTTCCTGTTTATACTTACCAACCGCACCAATGATATTCACAAATTTTTCTATATCTGGCTTTCCTGCTATCCAAACTTGATGCTGATCGCGTCCTTTTTCGCATTGAGAGACAATTCTTAAAGTTGCATTGATACCCAACCTTAATAGTAAAGACTGCACACCGATCGCTAATTTTTCGCTGCTAGATGCATAGTAAATACTAGGATAGTAAGATTTTTTACTTGTGCGAATACAGCCATCAGTAGCCCACAGATGACGCAAAAAGATGGCTATCGATTCTTGCGGCTGTTCAAAAACTTGTAATGGTATAAATTTTTCGTGCGATCGCAAACCAAATATATCAAGATTTTCTAGCCATTTAGTAACAGGATTTTTAATGCCGTGGGTTAAATGGTAGGCAGACGGTAAATATACTTGATACCAATCTCTTTCTTTTTGGATTCTTGGAACAATTTGATCGCGAAAGACTTCGGTTGCTAAACTTGCCACTAGTTCAGCTAAATCTAGTTCTCTGGTTGTGTACTGAATTGCATGGCGTGGCAAAGTACAACCATCACCAATTAAATGTCCCAGTAGTGCCAGCTCAGCATCACCCATTGTTTGTAATTCTGGGCTAGGAATATGCCGAGGCATAGCAATGCGATCGCCTATTTGTAATTCATCAAGTCTTTTCCAACCATGAATTGTCAAAAACTGATGATTTGCAGTTGCTTTGATTGATCGCCCTAATTGAGTTTTTAGTTGATAAACAGATTTAGAACCAGTACAGAAAGCATTACTGACGATTGCTCGTTCCATTTTGAGGGTTTGAGGGTTAACTGCCCAAATCGCAAAATCTGATTTGCCAACGAGATCGCGGATCGGAATTTCTGCTCCTGTATCTGCCATCGTAATCAGTGAATCCCCACTCAAGCATCCACTTTCTCTCAAGTCGGAAAGCATCGGACGCTTGTTGGTTCTGGCTTCCACGCCTCGACTTAATTGGGATAGAGCGATTACAGGCACATTTAATTCGCGGGCTAGAGCTTTTAGCGATCGCGTAATTCTTGATATTTCTTGCACCCGATTATCCGAACCAGAGCCTTCCATGAGTTGCAAATAATCAATCAAAATCAAACCAAGCACGCCACCTTTTTCTGATTGCAAACGCCGAGCCTTAGAGCGTAATTCGGTAATCGGAGGATTTGGCGTGTCATCGATAAATAGTGGCAATTCTGAGAGACCACTAATCGCCATCGCGACAGTTCCCCATTCATTTTCACTAATTTGCCCAGCGCGAAGGCGATTACTATCGATGCCCATATCGCTAGAGCGGACTTTGGACTGACTGGCTAACAGACGATAAACCAATTGCTCCTTGGACATTTCCAAGCTAAAGATCGCCACAGGCAAGCGATGGATTTCCGCCATTTTTCGAGCTATTTCCAAGCCGAATGCGGTTTTACCCATTGACGGACGACCTGCGAGAACGATCAAATCCGATCGCTGTAAACCATTGGTCATCGCATCAAAATCGTAAAACCCCGTAATTAAACCTGTGGCGGTGGAATTACCAGTCCCAAGGGAATTAAAACGATTTTCTAATTCATAGAAAGTTTTCGTGAGAATGTCGGCAGCAGGCGTAAGCCCTTGTTGAGCGCGAGATTGGGTAACCGCAAAAATCTTTTGCTCAGATTGATCGAGAAGTTGAGCAAGTTCAATTTCGTTATTGTAACTAATCTCGACTACACCTCTAGCCGCTTCGGCAAGTTTGCGCCGCGCATATTTGTCAGCAACTAATTGAGCATAAAAATCGATATTGACAGCGCTGACAGTGCGATCGCAAAGTTGAGCAATTTTTGTTTGACCGCCGATTTTTTCGAGCATATCGCGGTCGCTGAGCCATGTGGTCAAGCTCATCATGTCCGTGGGATTGGATTGGTTGTGCAACATTAAGCAAGCCCGAAAGACTTCCTGATGTGCTGCCACATAGAACATTTCGGGACGCAAGGTATCTAGCACTCGCGAAACCGCCTCTGGATCGATTAAAATCCCCCCTAAGACTGCCTCCTCGGCTTCAATATTCTGTGGTGGCAAGCGATCGCTGATAGATTCAAAGTCTTTGCTCATATAGAGAGATTGCCAGTACAGTTGAAAATAGGTGAGGCGCTTGGCGCTCCACCTATTTTTTTGGTTTTGATGCTAAACAATAGCTTAATTTAAAATAAGTGTCGCGACGTTTTTTTAATTTGAGCTTTTAAACTGGTATTGATATGGGATTTGAGGAAATATTTGTTTTTGTGGTAGTGGGTTGCGTGGCGAGCTATCGTCAACGATCGCAACAAAATAATCAGACACAGACATTCATTTTATGGGTTTTAGCGGTTGCTTTGCCAAGTTTGGCGATCGCATGGACAACTCTCAATCGTCAAGCGTTGCCATTAATTTTTGTGTCAATTGTGTTTTTGCTTTGTGTATGGATATATAGCAATTTCCTCTCATCTGCCAACTCAAATACTGAAGTCCTCAATCTTGATCCCATTGCAGAAAAAAAGCTCAAAGACTGCTTTTTCCCAACTATTTATCATCTGACAGGTTTAGAATATCGCACTCACGAAATTTACTGTCGGGGCAATCTGCGATCGCAAAATTTTCAATATGCTTACGACACGATCAACCAAAATATTCAAAAAATATTTGGCGATCGCTTTATTTGTTACTTACAAGAAAGTCCATCAGAAAATTTAGGCACAGGTTTTGGGATTAGTCAGGATATTCAAGAAAATACGACGAGCTATAGCTTTTATTTGATCCCCAGTAATCTCAACAAGTCGCAATCAGCTTTAAGCGATCGCCAAGGCTGGCTAGCTAGCATTATCAGTATTGTCTTTACAGCATTTACTGTGTTAGTGGTCGGTGCAAATCAGCAAATTGAAGATTTGAGTTTGATCGACTTACAGCATGGAATTCCTTACTTTTTAGGTGTCGCAAGTATCTTTGGTGGTCGTGAGATTGCGAAATATTGCATTGACAAGCGTTATAAACTGCAATTTGCGCCACCACTTTTATTGCCTTGCCTCGGTGGATTTGGTTTATTAGGTAGTTTAAATACTAGTTTCACGACGAGACAACACCTTAAAAATCAGCGCAATATCATCTTTGATCGAGCCGTAATTCCAACTATTGTGGGCTTAACGATCTCGGTGATTCTATTGCTATTGGGAAAGTGGGTCTTAATCCCCATAGATCAGCCGATGGTCGATTCTGCGATCGCGCCATCTTTAATGCTTACAAATCTCAACACTTTTGACTCCAAAAATTCAATTTTTGTAACTTTATGGCAAACAATTTTTTCTCTCGGCAAAACAGGAATCACCTCAGTTAGCGGCTCAGATCCAATTCTTGCTTTTTCGCCACTCACATTAGCTGGTTGGTCTGGCTTAGCGCTCAGTGCCTTACAACTAATGCCCTTTGACTTACTTGACGGTGGAAATCTCGCGATCGCCATGTTTGGACATCGACAAGCAGTTCAGATAGCTCGCATCGCAAGGTTGGTGCTTTTTGCGATCGCCTTACTTGTGCAGCCTTGGCTAAGGATTTATAGCCTATTACTATTTTTATTACCTACCCCGCGTCCACTGATTGTGAATGAAGGTATTGAAATCAACAGAAATCGCGATTTTATTGGCATGATTTTAATTGCGATCGCATTACTAATCATCCTGCCAATACCAAAATCACTCTTGTGATAGCCACCACATAAAAGCCAAAAGGGTAAATAGCGGCGCGAAGCGCCGCTATTTACCCTTTTGGCTTTACCATAATTTCCGATCAAACGTTTTATTTTAAATTTTCAAGACTTAAATGTGATTTTGGGACTATTATTAACCTTGGCATTAGGTAGCCACGATTTTTTGCTACTGGTAACATCAGTTAAGTCAACCGTAGAGACATGTTCATCCTGAAGCGCCAAGACGTTGAAATCATCAACGTCCAAAACCCACAAAACAAAGATCAACAAATACCGATTTTGCAATACCAAGGGCAAACATTTCGGTTACTTAACATGTTTGGCGATAATCGCGATGAGGCTTTAGCGCTTTGGCGTGACTTAACTGATAACAAAGGCAAAGCTTGCGTATTATTAGAAGAGCCTCGACGTTTTAGCGTATGGGGTCGAGTCAAACTAGACCAACTTCATACAGCGCCTACTCAAAGTTCTTCAGTTGGTACACATCTGGTTCAAGGTTGTTTACTGATATTGCAGGCTGTGTATATTGAAGTCGAAGATCTCCTTGGTATTAGACAAGCAGGTTCTTTTAAGCAAGATTTACTCAAGTTTATGCAACAAGGTAGATTTGCCCAAAGCGAAACAATCTCGGCGCTAGAATCAGTTTTGTCAATCAACCCACTGAATAGCGTGCAAATCCCCAACTGGGACGAAAGCAAATTGCAACTTCTTTTAGGTGAAATACATCGACTAGGATCTTCCTATTTTGGAAATAATAGTTTTGTCGATAGTGCGATCGAAGCCTTAAATGAACTGCCAGAATCAGCATCCGTCAATGCTTGGCTGAAAAAAATTCCTAAAGGTAAACTCTGGCAGTAGTTCAAATGGTTGCTTTCTCTTTTTTCCTCTAAAGTTATGGCTCGTATCACAATAGGGACGAGCAGTAAAATAAAGAACCGATATCTAGTGGCGCGGCTTCGCCGCGCCACTAGATATCGGGTTCTTTATTAAATCGCAGAACCCATACTTGTTATTTTCTTTCTTTAAATACTTTATTTCTTATGGTTGTAGTTAAGGTACAAGATTCATGAGTAGAGCTAAATCTCCCTCGCCATCAGGGATTTCCACGCAAGCTATTGTCTGGGCAGCGATCGGATGGGCAGCATTAGCTCTAATGTTCTACCTATTTTTTAACGCCCCAACTGATGGACCACATATTATCAAACCTGAAGACTGTACTAAGGCGGTAAACAACCTATTTGTAAGACCAAATTGGTACCGATATGGGACATACATTTTCCAAACTGTAGCGATCGCATGTTCAGGGATACTGTGTCTGCGTAATTGGCGTAGCTCCAAAATTATTAGCGGTCGTAATGTTTGGCTTGGCTTGGGGATCGGTATCCTCTCTTGGGGGATCGGTAATTTAATTTTTGGTTATCTAGATTTTCAATATCAAAGTGCGCTAATTAATGGCGGAGCCGTAGGCGCAAAGGATCTGGTTCAAACCTTTCCATCAATCGCCGATATTTTCTTCACGGCAACTTATGTGTTTTTGTCATGGGGGATGGCGATGTCGGTAATTGGACGCAGACTCAATCTGTATCCTAAGCAGTGGGGCATTGTCGGTGCTGTTGGATTTGTTGGAGTCGTTATGGCGGCTTACGTTACCTTTGCCGTAGGCGGAGAGTTTTCTCTAGACATAGGGAAAATACTGAATATTATTTATGCCTTGGGAGATATTTGGCTACTGATTGTTGCCACAATTCTTTTACTTGCTTTTTGGGGTGGCAAGGCAGCCCAATCTTGGCGATTGCTCGGTAGTGCTGGTATTGCGATGTTCTTTGGCGACTTGTGGTTTAACTACAGCATCAATACTGGTATCAGTAAAGTCTGTGAAGGAAAACAGTATCAAAGTGGCGAACCTGCGGAATTCTTTTGGATTCTTGCCTTTACTCTTTGGGGAATGGCGGCTGCTTTAGAGTTTGATTTATCTTCGCGACCAACTACTCGTAGCCGTAGAGGTTAACAAAAAAAACGACCTTAAGTAAGGTCGTTTTTTTATTAATATGCGCCATTGCCTTTAGGAAAAATCACGACCAAAATGGTTTTAAAAATTAAATGCAGATCAAGCCAAAAACTCATGCGTTTAACGTAGCTGGCATCTATCTGCACACGCCTTGAGTAAGGAATATCATTGCGCCCTGAAACTTGCCATAGTCCTGCAATACCTGGACGAACACTCAGTACTTTATCGATCGCTGTCCCATACTTAGTCAGTTCTGCTTGAACCAATGGACGAGGACCGACTACACTCAT
>CASBRC010000041.1 GCA_949128015.1 Synechococcales cyanobacterium PMM_0003 | reverse complement strand
GATCGCCGTGAACTTCATAATGCGGCGATATTTGTCCGAGATAATGTCATTGAACAAGTGGGACTAACTACTGAGTTACCCCAAACTGCGGATGAAGTGCTGGACTTACAGGACAAACATATTGTTTTACCAGGACTAGTCAATACTCATCACCATTTTTATCAAGTTCTCACCAAAGTTATCCCTGCCGCCCAAAATTGCACGCTATTTAATTGGTTACAGACCCTGTATCCAATTTGGGGGAATCTCACTTCTGAAAGTATCTATATCAGCGCCCAGATGGCAGCCGCCGAATTGATTATGTCTGGTTGTACAACTGCTAGCGATCATCTTTATATTTATCCTAATGACTGCAAATTGGATGATGAAATCGCGGGAATCCAAGAGATTGGTATGCGCTTTCATGCTAGTCGTGGCAGTATGAGCGTCGGTGAGAGCCAAGGTGGGCTTCCTCCCGATGCGTTAGTTGAGAAAGAATCAGATATTCTCAAAGACTCGCAACGACTAATCGAGCAGTATCACGACTCTTCGCGCTTTGCGATGTTACGCATGACCTTAGCACCCTGTTCGCCTTTCTCCGTATCCACAGACTTAATGCGAGAATCCGCAAAAATGGCGCGATCTTATACCAGTGTGAGATTGCATACCCACCTTGCCGAGAACAAATCAGATGTTGATTACAGTCTAGCCAAATTTGGCAAAACGCCAGGGGACTATGCCGAGTCTGTTGGTTGGCTAGGAGATGATGTTTGGCACGCCCATTGTGTGAAGTTGAGTGATGATTCTATTTTGAAATTTGGGCGCACAGGTACAGGCGTAGCGCATTGTCCTTGTAGCAATATGCGTCTTGGCAGTGGCATTGCTCCAATTAGGAAAATGCTAAATCATGGTGTGCCAGTGGGTTTAGGTGTGGACGGTTCGGCATCAAATGACACTGGTAATTTATTACAAGAGGCTCGAACCGCTTTCTTATTGGCGCGGGTGAACGAGTGCGATCCGACATCGATGAGTGCTAGGGAGATGTTAGAGGTGGCGACCCTTGGCGGTGCAAAAGTTTTGGGCAGAGATGATATTGGTGCGATCGCAATAAATATGGCGGCGGATTTTATTGCGATCGATATTACGCGATCTCAATTTGCTGGCGCACAACACGATCTAGTATCGGCTTTGATTTTCTGTCCAGTCCCTTCGGTAGATTACAGCTTTATCAATGGTCGAAAGGTGGTCGATCAAGGTCAATTAACCACTCTTGATCTACCAATGCTGATTGAACGGACTAATAAAATTGCAAGTCAACTCGTCATGTAAGGGTAAAGCATTCCCATCGTAGTCTATTAAGTAGCTAGGCGTAGTAAAACCAAAAAGCTGTGGCGCACGCGCAGCGTGCGCCACAGCTTTTTGGTTTTGTCCCAAAACTCAAGCTAGCTTTTTAGCGCAAAAATCCTGTTGATCACATCTTCGACAACGCGATCGGGGGTTGATGCACCAGAGGTGACACCGACTTTGATTTTGCCTGTGGGTAGCCAATCTTTCGCTTGTGCGATCGCATTACCTAGGGGTTTATGTTCGATCACCTCAGCCGAGAGAATCCGATGCACATCATCAATGTGATAGGAAGGAAGATTTCTCTCGATCGCAATCTCTTGTAAATGCGTTGTATTCGATGAATTGTAACCACCGATGACAATCATCAAATCGAGATCCTCTTCCACAATCTCAAACATCGCATCTTGACGTTCTTGAGTAGCATCGCAAATTGTATTAAAAGCAAGGAAATGCTCATTCACATTTTCTACACCATACTTTTGCATCATCGTCTTCTCAAACAACTTACCGATCGCTTCGGTTTCGCCCTTAAGCATCGTGGTTTGATTAGCTACGCCGACTCGTTCTAAATCGCGATCGGGATCAAAACCTTCGGAAATTGCTTTACTGAACTTAGTCAGGAATTCTACGCGATCGCCACCGTTAAGCATGTAATCAGCCACATATTCTGCTTCCTTCATGTTTAGCAATACTAGATAGCGCTTGGCATAGGAAATAGTGGCGATCGTTTCTTCATGGTTATATTTGCCATGTACGATCGAAGTGAAATCTGCTTTTTTATGCTTCTCAACCCGATTCCAAACCTTCGACACCCAAGGACAAGTCGTATCAACAATTTTGCTGCCAAGGCGATCAAATAATTGAGTTTCCTGCACACTTGCTCCAAAGGCTGGCAAAATCACCACATCGCCCTTTCCAATACTTGAAAAATCTTTAGTACCATCCTCAGCAACAGGTACAAACTGAACTTCCATTTCCTTGAGTTTGGCATTAACAGAAGGATTGTGAATGATTTCGTTAGTAATCCAAATACGCTCATTCGGGAACTGGGTGCGCGTTTCATAGGCCATCGCCACAGCCCGTTCGACCCCCCAGCAAAAACCAAAGGATTTCGCCAAATAAATCGTCACATCACCTTGCGTATACACATAGTCATGCTCGCGAATGGTTTGGATCAAGTCACTATGATATTGCGATCGCATAGTTGTTTCGGCTTCTTCTCCATGACCAAAGCTTTGCCGAAAATAATTGGGAGACTTGTGCAAAGCCCTCCGCATAGCTTGAGTATCGAGCGTGTTATCCATGCGCTTAGAAATATCCTAGGTAATTGTGCTGAAAGTATTATATAGCGATCGCTAGTGAGAGTTCGCCCCATTGGGGCGAACTCTAGCAATTTTCATAATTCTCCAAATCTGCAAATATGTAGTATTATCCGTCCAAATAATTCCACCAATTTGATTTTGTACCACAGGCTCCTTAGCAGCAATTCTGATTATAAAAATTAGTTTCTTGAAATGCAGCCTAGGGCTAAGCTTCAAGAAACCAATTTTGAGGTTTGCCGCGCCTTAGGCGCGGCAAACCTCAAAATTGGTTTCATAATCAGAATTGCTAGAGCCTTAGCAGTTTGTAACGAAAAGTTACGATACAGTGTTAAAGTTAAATGCGAATTAGTGTTACACGCAAATTAGTCTAAAAGACTGAAGAAGCCTGTGCGTAATTCTTAAGTAAATTGTAAAAAAAGTGTGTTGAGTCCCATCATTGCTAATGGCTGGGCAATCGCTGAAGTCAACGTTCAGTCGTGAGGAGTATTCCCTACCTGTGGCAACGAATCCCATTAATTTAGGTAAATCAGGTTTGTCAAACAAGTCTCCGAAGCCCAAAGGGGCTTCTTCTAGCCATAAATGGACACTTTTTGTAGTGCTGTTTGTGGCTTTATTGTCGGGGGGACTAGGTGCAGGCTTAGCATTTGTATTAAGCAGTAGACCTTTTCAGCAGCGCCAACTATCGGCTGATGAAGCGGCTGTATTTAATCGTAATTCTGATGACATGACCTCTGCGATCGCGGGTATACCGACGCTGACTCGTCCTGTCAATATTTTGGTGCTGGGGACGATCATGCTTACCTCTGATTTACCTGATGCTCAGTCGAAGCCTAAGGGGAAATACTTGGCAGAGGTCGATGACAACCTCAATGGGATGAGTGACGCAATGTTGCTCATTCGCTTTGATCCTGCAACTCAAAAAGTCGCCGTTCTGTCGATCCCTCGTGATAGTCGTGTCAACATTCAAGGCGTAGGCAAAACCAAAATCAATTTCGCGAACTATGCTGGTGGCGCATCGCTATCAGCGCAAACAGTTAGTCAAGTTTTGGGAGATATTCCCATCGATCGCTATATTCGTTTTAATGTCAGCGGATTTGGCAAATTAATTGATGCCCTTGGTGGCGTGGATGTATATGTACCGAAAAAGATGAAGTATCAAGATGATAGTCAACGTCTATATATCAATCTCAATGCGGGGCAGCAAAAACTAAACGGTAGCAAGGCAATTCAATACATGCGCTATCGTCACGACGATCTCGGTGATATCGGTCGCGTACAGCGTCAGCAATCATTCTTCCGTGCTTTTATCGATCAGAAACTTAAGCCCGAATCCATTACCAAGTTTCCTGAAATTCTGGCGATTGTCAAGGATAATATCGACACAAACCTCTCTGTCGAAGAAGTTCTCGCACTGGCTGGCTACACTTCAAAGATCGATCGCAAAAGCATCCAAATGCATATGGCTCCCGGAAGATTTAGCAATGCAGGTGAGTTTGATAACTTAAGCTACTGGATTTTGGATAATCGACGGCTAGCCAAAATCATGAACCAAAGTTTTGGCGTGATGAAGCAAGCCGATGAAAATGTAGTTGACAATAGCAATTCACTAGAGTCTCTGAGAGTTGCGATTCAAGATAGCCTGTCTCAGCCTGAAGGCTCCAAGAAAGCAACTACTGTGCTTTCTAAATCAGGATATGCTCAAGTGTTTCCTGCTAGCAATCGCTGGACAAAGCCCCTTGCCAAGACGCAGATCGTTGCCCAAAATGGCGATCGCGAAAGTGCTGAGAGACTACGTGATGCTTTAGGGCTTGGCGAAGTATTAATTGAGTCAACGGGCGATATCGAGTCGGATATTACAGTTAGAGTTGGCAAAGACTGGCTACAGGCTAATAACATTCCCCTTAAACCTACTAAACCTATGACGAAAACACCGACAAATTAAGATTCAAATAGACATTTAAGT
>CASBRC010000040.1 GCA_949128015.1 Synechococcales cyanobacterium PMM_0003 | reverse complement strand
AAGAGAACCAAACCCCCAAGATTTTGCAAAACCGATGCATCGACGAAGCGTAGGATCGTCAATGCTTGCATCTGCTTTACTGGGATTCAGCATAATAAAAACAAGTTTGGAATCTTTGGTATTCCATTCTCGCCATGGGAGCCTAGAGACGATTTTGTAGATAGTTTCAAAGGCATATTTGTATTTTGTCTTAAAGAATGATAATCATTATCATATACCTTTGAGCAAAAATATGCTAGAAGTCGAGCATTTAGGAGTCAGCTATCACGATATCAGCGCCGTGGAGGATGTCAGCTTTGCGATCGCAACAGGGCAAATGGTGGCGGTAATTGGTCCCAATGGCGCTGGCAAAAGTACGGTTTTTAAAGCGATGCTGGGTTTAGTACCTGCTTCTAGCGGAAATGTGCGCTATCGATCGCGTTCCTTGCATAGACAGTTACGGACGGTCGCCTATGTGCCACAGCGATCGCAAGTTGATTGGGACTTTCCTGTAACCGTGTGGGGCGCAGTGATGATGTCTCGCACCCGTCATCGTAATTGGCTAAATTGGCTCAAAAAATCTTCCTGCCATTGTGAAGATATCGTCAAAACTGCACTCAAGCGCGTCGGTATGTGGGACTTACGCGATCGGCAAATTGGCGAATTATCGGGCGGTCAGCAACAAAGGGTATTTCTCGCAAGGGCGATCGCACAGGAAGCAGAATTACTATTTTTTGATGAGCCGTTTGTCGGCGTGGATAAAAAAACTGAAGCAATAATTTTTGATGTATTCGCCGAGCTGAAATCTCAAAACAAGATTCTCTTAGTGATTACCCACGATCTCGGTTCCAATTTGGACAATTACGATCGCCTGTTATTGCTCAATAAAGAATTAATTGCAGAAGGTAATCGAGATGATGTGATTACCACCCAGAACATCAAACGCGCCTATGGCGATAGCGTGATTTTGATGCAGAAAGAACTCACCTAGTCTGTGCGGCGCTTCGTGCCACGCAGACTAATATATTTTAGGAATTATTTTATGCTGACTTGGTTAATCGAGCCTTTAGGCTTTGAATTTATGCGAAATGCGATCGCTATTGGTGTTCTCATTGGCATTCTCTCAGCCGTAATTGGTAGTTACTTGATCGTGCAGCACATGGGACTCTTGGGCGATGTGGTTGCCCATGCGGTTTTACCAGGACTTGCGATCGCCTTTTATATTGGTATGGATATTTTTCTCGGTGCATTCATCGCAGGGACAATTAGCACCTTTGTCGTGGCATGGATTCAGTCGCATTCTAAAGTCAAAGTCGATACGGCGATGGCTTTAGTTTTTTCAGGATTTCTCGCATTAGGGGTAATGCTGATTACAGTTCTCAAGAGCAAATTAGACTTACATAGCTTTCTATTTGGTGACATTTTGGGAGTCACTAGCACCGATCTCTGGCGAACTCTAATTATTGCGATCGTAGTTCTTGCTGCTGTTGCTATCTTCTATCGCGAACTAATCTTCTATTGCTTCGATCCGCTAGCTGCCAAAGCAATGGGATTACCCGTACATTTCATTCACTTTGGACTAATGGCAGGAATCACCCTCACGATTATCGTCAGTATGCAGTCTGTCGGTGTAGTTTTAGTAGTTTCGCTCCTAACTGGTCCCGCCGCGACAGCATATTTATTAGTAAAAGAACTGCATCTGATGATGGGTTTAGGCGCAGTGATTGGCGTAATCACCAGTGTGAGTGGAATGTATGTCAGCTATTATCAAAATGTGCCATCGGGCAGTGCGATCGTGCTGATTATCACAGGATTTTTCTTGCTGGCGCTATTGTTTAGCCCTTCGCAAGGAATTTTAACTAAAAAAGCGCTTAGTCGTAGAGCTAGAACCTTGTTAAATAAAATTAAAGCGTAAAAAACTATGGCGCATACTTTGTATGCGCCATAGTTTTTTGGGTTTAGGTTTTTATATGGACATTTATAAATGATAATGATTATTATTATCATTCATTGGCTTACTATGTCTCTTGTGTCTTTAGCGAAATTAGATGATCGCTCTGGCAAAGATAACTTTGATATCGAGATTGCGATCGTCGGTGCAGGCGTGCATTCGCTGACTTTAACGATGCACCTATTGCAAAAGCGGCAAGATTTACGTGAAAAAATTTTAATCTTCGATCCTAGTGGTGATTGGCTCACCCAATGGCGGCAACAGTTTGCTGCCCAAGAAATTCCCCATCTGCGATCGCCTGCTGTCCACCATCCCGATCCCGATCCATTTGCATTGCGGCGCTTTGCCGAAAACCGCCATGATGATCTATTTCCACCCTACGATCTGCCCTCAACGCAGCTATTTAGTGATTTTTGCCAACAGGCGATCGCTTCACAGCAATTGGATGAGCGTTTGATCGCCGCCAAAGTCATCGACCTAGAGCCAATCATGTCGCCTCGGCGTGGCTTTCGACTCTGGCTGAATAATGGCAAAAGTATCACCGCCAAACGCGCTGTATTAGCGACAAATAGCAGTATTAAACAAATTCCCGATTGGGTGGAACGCATTCCCAGTAATTTCCCTGCTCATCGCCTTGTGCATTCAATCGGATTAAATCTGGCGCAGGAGCATCTAGCAGGAGAAACGGTTTTGATCGTCGGTGGAGGGTTGACCAGTGGGCATTTAGCATTGGGTGCGATCGCCCGTGGCGCGAAGGTATTGCTGCTGTCCCGTCGTCAATTTAAAGAGAAACTTTTTGATGCCGATGCAGGATGGGTCGGGCCAAAATATCTCAAGGGCTTTCATGCCGAAGCGAATTGGCATCGGCGACGGGACATCGTTCTATCTGCTAGAGATGGCGGCTCGATGACTCCATCGGTGATGACTCAACTGCGGAGCGCAAATCATCGCGGCACACTAGAATTTCATCCAGAATGTGAGGTTGCTCAGGCAGTTTGGCATGATCAAAACTGGCAAATTATTTGTGCAGATGGGATGGAATTATCTTGCGATCGCATTTGGCTGGCAACAGGTACAAGATTTGATGTTAAAGCCGAACCATTACTGACCCATGTAATGCAGCAATATCCTAATCCCCTTGTAAATGGATTCCCAATCCTTGATGAATATTTACGCTGGTCTGGTTGCGAACTTTTTATGATGGGAGGGTT
>CASBRC010000039.1 GCA_949128015.1 Synechococcales cyanobacterium PMM_0003 | reverse complement strand
GTTTTCGGGGAGATCATCTACTAAAAGAATATTGCCCGTTAGCTGCAACGAATGGTTATGGCTCATGAATTAATGTTGCTGATGTAACAAAGTGAAGAGCGCTATTCTTGTGTGGGAAGGGTAGGCTCGGTGAGGTCGATTAATTTCTCAAACTGAAAATTATTTACTAGCTTAGTTAGCGATCGCACTAAACTAGTCTCGCTGTCTGGAATTTCCCCAATTAAGCTTATAACAGTATTCTGATCAGCTTCAAGTGATGATCTATATAATTGCATAATCCAGCTATTTGGCATAACTTTTATATTCTCAGACGTTACCGATAGCTCTGAGAAAAAGCCAATTTCTTTTTCATGATTTTGAATACTTTCGTAGGTATATTTCACACCAAGATGCTTCGCAAGCGTATCAAAAATTATTTGTTCTTTAAATGGTTTGCGAATGAAGTCGTCACATCCTACTGAAAGCACGATCGCTTTTTCTTCTTCTAACACACTAGCAGTTAAGGCAATTATGGCTGTGGCATTGCCTTTAGTCGTGGATTTTATGTGCTTTGTTGCTTCGTAGCCATCCATGATGGGCATTCGCATATCCATCAAGACCAAGTGTGGCTCCCATTGATCCCAGACTGCGATCGCATCTTGTCCGTTGTTAGCTGACTGGACTTCAAAGCCCATCGGACTTAGGAGCTTGACCATTAATTGGCAATTAGCGAGTTTATCATCAACAACTAAGATTTTGTAGGTGGGCTGATTAAGCTCAAGCGCTATTATCTGTCTTTTTTCGATCTTGTCACCGATCAATTCTTTGCCAATTTGAGCTTGAATCTGAAACTGAAAAGTTGTGCCTTGACCAAGTTCGCTCGTTACTGAGATTTCACCACCTAGCAACTGGACAAATCTGCGACTAATCGCCAATCCTAAACCTGTACCTTCTTGCTTGTCTCGCCCCGCTTGCGCCTGAGAAAAAGATTCAAATAATTCAGATAATTCTTCAGCCGCAATGCCTACGCCTGTATCACGGACACTGAAGCTAAGGACATATTCTTGATTGCCTATATTTGCAGAAGTATTTGCAGAAGTATTTGCATTTGTTACATAAATAAAAACTGAACCCAATTTGGTAAATTTAATTGCGTTGCCAATTAAGTTGATTAAGACTTGACGCAATTTGACTGGATCTGTAGAGATATAGCGTGGCACATTAGGATCGCTCTCGAAGAGCAGATTGATCCCTGCATTGGCGGCGCGTAGATGCAGCATATCTTCAATATCATTCAACAAATATAATAGGTCAAAAGTCTGAATATTAAGAGTTGTTTTGCCTGCCTCAATTTTTGATAGATCGAGAATGTTGTTAATTAATGTCAATAAATAATCACCACTGCGATTAATAATACTGGCGCTTTCGTAATGTTCTGTTGTTATGTTTTCATCTCGCATCATTAACTGCGAAAAGCCTAGCACTGCATTTAAAGGCGATCGCAGTTCATGACTCATATTCGCAATGAAAATACTTTTGGCTTGGTTAGCTGCTTCAGCTCTAGCGGCGAGTTCTAGCGCCTTAGATTCACTCTGATGTAAATCTCTAGTACGAGTAAAAACTCTTTGCTCTAATTCTGCATTGATTTTTTGCAAGCGTAAGTTAGCTTTACGATTTTCGTCAACAATTGCAAGGACTGCCATCGCTGTGATCGCGATTACACCTATAAAAATTTGCAGTAGTAATAGCGAATCACCTTTAGCGATCGCTCTATAAAAAACCCCAAATTTATAAGCAGTTGCCACAGAAGCTGTCATGCCCACTAGCACCATTAACAATGTCGTTAGCTTTGCGCCAAATCGAAAAGCTGACCATAGCAATGGTGGCAATAGTAGATATTCAATTGGTTGGCTGTCGTAAAAAGAGAAATAGGCAACAATGATCAGGCTGATGATAGCTGCCAATACTTCCCAATTAAACCAAGATTTGATCGCGGCATCCCGTTGCGATCGCAACCACACTACAACTAGGGGCGCAAAAAGTAAAACTCCAACAGAGTCACCAATCCACCATGGCCAGAAAAATCCTAGAAAACTATTCCCAATATATCGCCCAGATAAAATATAAGCCCCTACCCCAGTTATGGTCTGAAAAAGAGTGCCGCTAAATATGGAACAAAGCGAAAATATGACAACATGGCGAACTCGATGGAAAGGATAATTTGTGCATGCAAGGCGCAAAATTAGCGAAACAGTAATTAATGTGCCAACAGTCGAACCAATAGCGGCGATTACCGCAGGTATTGATAATCCACTCCTATGAGAATTTAAATATAATGCTCCTAAAAAAACTCCCAACCATCGCGATCGCCCCCAAGCCAAGAGTAATCCCACAATCACACCTGCACCTGGCCAGACGGGAGTAGGAACTGCTGCAACTTTGCGAATAGTATTTGATATGACCCAAGACACAACAAAATATGCGATCGCAATGCAAATTACCTCAACCCACCAACGCGGATTTTTGAAATCTAATCCAAATCGAGATAGATTCCAATTTGAAATATTAAATACTGCTGGGTTAGATCTCTGCTCAGTTTCCATTTCTGCTCATTTGTTGTTGAAGCTAAGTAGTCAAGCATAATTAAACCTTAAAACCCAAGGAGCTATAGCGCACGCGCAGCGTGCGCTGTAGCTCTTTTTTTGGTTTTAAGGTTTCTTTTGCCCACTACTTATTAACTATATCTGTCACCAAATATGTTAGGACACAAAACCTAAAAAAGAGAGGCGGCGCACTGCGCCGCCTCTCTTTTTTAGTAATTAACTAATGAAATAATTGGAACTTCTGGTAATGCTTTTCTGCCCTTGAGAAAATCGAGTTCGATCAAAAATCCATAACCGATAAGTTCACCGCCAGCTAGCGTCACAAGTTTTGCCGCCGCCGCCGCAGTTCCTCCTGTCGCAATCACATCATCGATGATGATCACTTTCTGACCAGTTGCGATCGCATCTTGATGCATCTCTAAAATATCGGTTCCATATTCCAGAGCATATTCAACCCGAAACACTGATGATGGTAATTTTTTGGGCTTACGCACTGGCACAAAGCTACAACCTAAAGCCATCGCCAGTGGAGCGCCCAGAATAAAACCTCTCGACTCAATACCGATAATGCAATCGATTTCCCTAATATTTGATTCAATAAGTTTTGTTTGAAAGCCTTGAATAATTTTGGTTAGCCCTTGAGGGTGAGCTAATAAAGGCGTAATATCTCGAAAAATAATGCCTTGCTGTGGAAAGTCGGGAATATCGCGAATAATGCTTTTAAAGTCCATAGGGTTGATCGCTAGAGAACTTCAAGATTTTATCTGGATCTGCGATCAGATTGAACACAAGAAAAAAACATAGGGCAGCGCAAAGCGCTGCCCTATGTTTTTTTGCGAAAATCTCTGCAAACGAAACACTAAGGACATTTCCAAGCAAGAAAATACCCTTTAAAACACGTAAGTCGGACTTACCCCCTTTAATTCCCCCTTGGAAAGGGGGAAAACCAGAGATCTTGTTCCCTCCCCTTTGCAAGGGGAGGGTTAGGG
>CASBRC010000038.1 GCA_949128015.1 Synechococcales cyanobacterium PMM_0003 | reverse complement strand
GTCCATTCCTTCGACCATATCGCCATTAACAAAAAAGTACTCGCTTGTGACATTTCCCACACTCCTCTCGATAACGAAACCCTAGATGTCGCCATCTTTTCCCTATCTCTCATGGGCTTAAACTATGCTGACTATCTCCAAGAAGCCCATCGCACCCTCAAAGGCGGCGGCAGTCTCCTTATCGCTGAAACCATTAGCCGATGGACAGATAAACTTCCCGAACTGCTAGAAGTAATCTCCGACTCAGGATTCACCATTGTCAAACAAGAAGAAAGCGATCGCTTTCTTTACATCAACGCCACAAAACCACTAATCTCTTTAATTTGATCGCATTTTACGTTTATCCAACTATCGCGATCGTCACATCACAAACTCGTAATGCGATCGCAAATCAAAGCAATTACCAAATGATTGTCACCAAATTCGCAGTACAAAAATATTTGTCACAAATTCTTTGAAAATTAGCATCACAGGATTCACAATTGTGAAACAACAAGAACGCGACCGCATTCCTTATATCAACGCCACAAAACTTCTAATCTCCATAATCTAAAAAGATTTGGGCAAAATAGCGACTTGCGCTGCTTTTGCTTTATCTTCCTAGCGATACAGACGGCTATCCCTACGTTTACGGTCTAGCGCCAGTGAACCAACATTTCTATAATGACTCCAGTAATAAATTGTAAAGTATAAAAAAATGGCTGTAAAAAAAGAAGACCCCAAGCGATCGCGCTCTCGACTGATTGGTAATGTCCTGTTACTAATCGGCGCAGGATTGCTAATTATTAATATCTTTTTACCAAATCTATTTGCACCACCTGTAGCTCGTGTTCCTTATAGTCTATTCGTCCATGAAATCGAAGAAGGACATGTCGCACGGGTATATATTGGACAAGACCAGATTACTTATCAATTAAAGGGTGTCAGTCCTGAAATTCAAGGCGATGTGATCTCTACTACCCCAATTTTTGACTTAAATCTACCTGAACGCCTTGAAAAGAGCGGGGTAGAATTTGCAGCAGCTCCTGTCCAAAAAACGGGATGGGTCGGCACATTGCTTAGCTGGGTGATTCCCCCATTGATTTTTGTCGGTATTTTTCAACTGTTCAGCCGTAATGGCGGCGGCGGTGCACAAGGTGGATTGCAGATTGGTAAGAGCAAAGCCAAGGTTTATGTAGAAGGTGAATCGACTAAAACTATGTTTAGCGATGTCGCTGGTGTCGATGAAGCCAAGCAAGAACTTCAAGAAATTGTCCAGTTTCTCAAGACCCCTGAGAAATATACCAAAATCGGCGCGAGAATCCCTAAAGGCGTATTGCTAGTTGGCCCCCCCGGAACTGGTAAAACTTTACTTGCTAAGGCTGTAGCTGGTGAAGCAGGCGTGCCATTTTTTAGCATCTCAGGTTCCGAATTTGTGGAACTCTTCGTTGGTGTTGGTTCTTCACGAGTACGTGACTTGTTCGAGCAAGCCAAAAAGCAATCACCTTGTATCATTTTTATCGATGAACTTGATGCGATCGGTAAGGCTCGTTCTAGCGGCGGTATGTACGGCGGTAACGACGAACGCGAACAAACCCTTAACCAATTGCTCACAGAAATGGATGGCTTTGGTGTTGATGGAACGACAGTAATCGTTTTAGCCGCAACCAACCGTCCTGAAACCCTTGACCAAGCATTACTCCGTCCAGGTAGATTCGATCGCCAAGTATTAGTCGATCGCCCTGACAAGAGCGGACGCTTAGCGATTCTCAAAATCCACGCCGCTAAAGTCACCCTCGATAAGAGCGTTGACTTGTCTGTAATCGCCACGCGGACTTCAGGTTTTGCAGGTGCAGACTTAGCCAACCTTGTTAATGAAGCTGCGCTTCTTGCAGCCCGTGCTGGACGCGAAACTGTTCTACTCGAAGATTTTGCGGAAGCCGTTGAGCGCGTAGTTGCAGGACTAGAGAAGAAGAGTCGTGTTCTCAATGAGAACGAAAAACGGATTGTCGCTTATCACGAAGTTGGTCATGCGATCGTCGGCGCACTTAATTCAAGTAGTGGCAAGGTTGAGAAAATCTCGATCGTGCCTCGTGGTATGTCAGCACTCGGCTATACATTGCAACTACCAACAGAAGATCGCTTCTTGCTGAGCAAAGAGGAAATCGAAGCCCAAATTGCCACGCTCCTCGGTGGACGTTCGGCAGAAGAAATCATCTTTGGTAGTATCACTACTGGCGCATCCAATGACCTGCAACGTGCTACTGATCTTGCAGATAAGATGGTTACTAGTTACGGCATGAGTAAGGTTTTGGGACCCCTTGCTTACCAAAAACAACAAAATCAATTCCTTGGTGGCATGGAAATGGCTCGCAATGTTAGCCCTGCCACATCGGAAGCAATCGATAATGAAATCAAAACCATTGTCGAAAATGCCCATACTAAGGCGCTTGATATTCTCAATGCAAATCGTGATTTGCTAGAGTCGATTTCTGAGAAGTTACTCGAAACGGAAGTGATCGAAGGCGACTTTTTAACCAGTCTGCTCGATCAAGTTAAAGCGGCTGAGCCTGTAGCCGTCTAATATCGCCCCAAAAGAAAAGGACGTGCTACGCACGTCCTTTTCTTTTGGGGAACAAAATTTTCTGATTGTTAGTCTTACAATTGGATAGAAATAAAATTTTTAGAGGCATTTATGAACGCTAAATTTACCTCCATATTGGCAACTATGACCTTAGCAACGACTACTTTGATCGTAAGTCCTAGCTATGCTGTTTCGCGTTCTCAAACAAATCCTAAGTTAAATAAAAATCCTGCAACGCAAATAGCTCAAGTATTTCGCTCGACTTTAAATTTGCCTACTGGTCAAGCGATCGCAACTAAGATTAATCGCCAAGACACGCTCTATATCAACAAAGGCGAAACCGTCAATGGCAGCCTATTGGTTGCCCAAGATATTGCGGCTACTAATGGCACAGTCTTGATCCCTGCGGGGGCCCTGATCGAAGGACAATTTATACCTGCGGAAGGTGGTTCTAAATTTGTTGCTCAAAAGTTTACCAGTCGCGGGGCAACTGTCAGACTGCAAGCTGAGTCCGTCCTAATTAATGACGTTAAAGATCCTCGTGAGACTGGCGCAGGTGCAATTTTAACTGACGCTGGTATTGGTGGAGCCGCAGGTGCAGTTCTCGGTGGTGTCTTGCGTGGCAATGTGCAGATCATCGATATTCTCGGTGGTGCGGCGGCGGCGGTGCTAGTCGGTAATGTGACGGCTCCGCAGGTGACAGTGATTGAGCCAAGTACAGTAATTAATGTCGTGACTAAGCAAACGATTACGTTTGCAGTTAGGGATGATTATTAAGGGAGCAGCAATAAATTACAGTACCAAGTGATATGGCTTCGACTCCGCTCAGCCATCGATAGCTTTGCGATCGCATTTAGTTAGTAACCAAAAAAGAGTCGTTTGCAGCGCGAAGTGCTGCAAACGACTCTTTTTTTGATTTGCGATCGCATTTTCAGGTCTTTCACTATAGTAATCATAGATAAAGAGTGATTATTGCACCTATTTTCATTTAGAGGTATCTTTGCGATAATCATAGAAATTTAATTATGCTTTTTGATAAACAGATAGAGATAATATGATAAATAACTGGCTGGACACGATCTGGCTGATTCCCTGCTATTCCTTGATAGGAGCGATGCTATCCGTCATCTGGTTTCCTGCGATTACGCGCAAGACAGGACCTAGACCAGCAGGCTACATCAATATTTTCATGACATTATGTTCATTGATTCATGCGATCGTCGCTCTGACTGTAGCTTGGGGACAGCCAGCACGTTTGTTATCTTTTCCTTGGCTATCGGTAGGAGGGTTAAACTTTACTATCGACTTGCAGGTTTCTGAGCTAACCATCGGGGCGATCATCTTAGTGGCGGGCATTAACTTACTTGCCGAGATTTACGCTGTTGGTTACATGGAAATGGATTGGGGTTGGGGACGTTTTTACGCGCTTCTAGCACTTTTTGAAGCAGGGCTGTGTTCCTTAGTTTTATGTGACTCTTTATTTTTTAGCTATGTCATACTTGAAATTCTGACATTAGGAACCTATCTTCTCGTCGGTATGTGGTACAACCAATCCTTAGTGGTGACAGGAGCGCGAGATGCTTTCTTAACCAAACGGATTGGTGATTTATTTTTGTTAGTGGGCGTAGTTGGCTTGTACCCTCTGACAGGTACTTGGAATTTTAGCGAGATTGCCGAATGGGCTAAGACCGCAGATGTCAATCCGACGACGATCACGCTGGTGACATTAGCGCTGATGGTTGGTCCGATGGGGAAATGTGCTCAGTTTCCTCTACATCTATGGCTAGATGAGGCGATGGAAGCTCCTCTACCGAGTACAGTTTTGCGTAATTCGGTAATTGTTGCTACAGGCGCGTGGATTTTAGTCAAGTTACAGCCACTTTTTGCGCTCTCGCCTCTGACGCAGCAAGTGATGATCACAGTTGGCGCTGCGACTGCCTTGGGCGCAACACTAATTGCGATCGCACAGATCGACGTGAAGCGAGCGCTTTCATATTTGACTAGTGCATTTATGGGACTAATCTTTATCACCGTCGGTGTCGGTGAAACTCATAGTGCCTATATTTTAATTTTGTCTCATGCTTTGGCGATCGCCCTATTGTTGATGTCAATAGGCAGTATTATTTCCAACAACATCAGTCAAGACTTGACCTTGATGGGTGGTTTATGGAATCGCCGTCCCATTTCAGGTTTGTGCTTTTTAGTCGGCTCCTTCGGTCTGATTGCTTTTCCTCCGTTGGGTGGATTTTGGGCCATGGTCGATTTGATCGCTTATCTTTGGGAAAACAATCCAGCTTTAGCCGAGTTATTGCTATTAATTAATGGCTTAATGGCTTTCAGCCTGATGCGAGTA
This sequence comes from Synechococcales cyanobacterium PMM_0003, assembly GCA_949128015.1. Lineage (GTDB taxonomy): Bacteria > Cyanobacteriota > Cyanobacteriia > Pseudanabaenales > Pseudanabaenaceae > Pseudanabaena. The sequence goes on along the minus strand of CASBRC010000038.1, from coordinate 2,131 downwards.
TTCGGTCTCATCTGGGGCGGTCAACCCAAGCAGATGACGGAAAGATCGGTAGAGCCTCTATGGCTGATCGTAGTACCGATGACGATTCTTGCGGGCGTAGTGCTGCATGTTCCGCAAATGCTCACAGCTTGGGGCGTTATCTCTGATTGGTCGATCGTACTTAGTCCTGATGCGCTGCTTCTATCGAGTTCTACTGTAGCTGGTATAGCTACGGGCGCATATTTCTACCTCAATGGCAATATTGCTAAGCCGATTCAACTGCCTTTAGGTGGTTTACAGAGTTTTCTGGCTAATGATTTCTATACATCTAAGCTCTATAAAGTCACGGTTGTGAGCTTGGTGAATGGTGTATCGCAAGCAATGTATTGGTTTGATCGCTTTTTTGTCGATGGCGTAGGTAATTTCTTTGGATTAGCAACACTATTTAGTGGTCAAAACCTCCGTTACAGCACCTTTGGTCAGTTACAGCTTTATACCTTGACGATTATGGTCGGTATCGGCGTTTTACTTCTACTGCTATTTAATAATTCTCTTTAGTCTGGAATAAAACTATGCTCAGCGTATTAATCTGGCTGCCAGTGATTGGCGCTTTAGTGATCGCCTTTCTTCCGCAAAATAAAGTCAAAAATGGGGCGGCGATCGTCGCCACTGCCATATTGATTTTGGATTGTATTCTCCTTAAGCAATTTGATATCTCGATTTCCACTTTCCAATTTGCCGAAAATCTACCTTGGATTGATAGCCTTGGCTTGACATATACCCTTGGTGTTGATGGTTTATCTTTACCTCTAGTAGTACTTAATGGTTTGCTAACTTGGTTGATCGTTTGCTTTTGCGATCGGCAAATCCAAGAAAGAAAGCCTCTCTTTTATGCATTAATGCTTTTGATTCATGCAGGAGTAAGCGGCGCAATCCTCTCGACTAATACATTGCTATTTGTTTTATTCTATGAACTAGAACTCATCCCTTTGTATTTGGTGATTGCCGCTTGGGGCGGTGCACAGCGCAGTTATGCCGCGATGAAGTTCTTGATTTTCACGGCTATTTCAGGCATCCTGATTTTAGTTGGTTTCCTCGCTTTAGGCTGGCTGGCTGGATCTCCCACTCCAGTTTTTGACTACACCACATTACAGTCTCTGACTTTACCGATTGAAGTTCAAGTTACGCTTTTAGTCATATTGTTATTGGGCTTTACGATTAAGGCTCCTTTTGTACCATTCCACACATGGTTACCCGATGCCTATGTAGAATCAACGACACCAACAGTAATCATGCTCGGTGGCATGGTCGCGAAGTTAGGAACATACGGTCTATTTCGCTTCTGTGTTGGCTTTTTCCCTGATGCTTGGGCTTTGATATCTCCTTGGGTGGCTTTCTGGGCTGCCTTAGGCATTCTCTACGGAACAGTGGTTGCGATCGCACAAAAGGATATCAAGCGCATGGTTGCCTATAGTTCGATCGGTAGCATGAGCTATATCCTCCTCGCGGCGGCGGCAGCTACCCCTCTGAGCATGGTCGGTGGCATTATTCAAATGGTCAGTCATGGCTTGATATTATCCCTGTTATTCTATTTGGTGGGTGTCATTGAGGAGAAAGTCGGTACGAGAGATTTAGATGTTCTTAACGGATTGTTAAATCCATTAAGAGGTCTACCTTCGACCAGTGCTTTGCTGATTTTGGGCGGAATGGCTAGCGCAGGTATTCCAGGGTTAGTTGGATTTATTTCTGAATTTCTAATTTTCCAAGGAAGTTTTAGTAAGTTCCCCATCCCCACGATTTTGTCGATTATCGGTACTGGACTTACCGCTGTATATTTCGTGATTCTGCTCAATCGCACCTGTTTCGGTAAACTGGATAATAATACTGCTTACTATCCAAAGGTCAGCGGAATAGAGCAATTGCCAGCGCTAATTTTGACGGCATTAATCCTCATTTTTGGCATTCAACCCTCTTGGTTAGTGCGCTGGAGTGAAGTAAGTGCTGTGCAACTATTAGCTCGTGTTCCTGATGTTACGCTTATAGCCAAGCAAGACACCAATTCGTCAACCTATGAGAAGGTATTTTTAGCTTTCAGGAAAAACTGAATATAAAACCTAAAAAGCGGTGGCGCACGCAAAGCGTGCGCCACCGC
>CASBRC010000037.1 GCA_949128015.1 Synechococcales cyanobacterium PMM_0003 | reverse complement strand
GTTTATTTGGTAAGAACGGAATATTTGCCCATCGCAGCACTGCAATATCAGGGACGATCGATATGCCTTCAAAAGTACAGCGCAACTCAGGAAATGCAAAAGCAAGTTTTTGGGGCTTCTCAATCGAGTTAATCGCGGTTGCAATTTCTACTTGCAAAGTACTGCGTTGTCCTTGTGGCATGGGTTTCTGATAAATTTGTCCGTCGATAAAATCACTAGTGGGTTGGGTTTCTGGCAAAGCCAAAAACTCTTCAATCGATAATGTGTTTTCTTGTAAATATGTAACTGAACTTTTGTCTAACGCGATCGCCATTACCTAAACCTCCATAACAATAGGAAAATCCATCTCAAAAACCCGCTTAGTCACTTGATATGCGTCTACGCCAAATATTTTTTATGCAATCATTGGAAATCATTGTAGCTGTCCATAAAGCAATCAATTAGATGGCAACCTATTAACACATTTTACAATCTTGTCAATAATTTCACTTTCGTTGAAACATTTCATTTTTTCTGCTATAATATCATGTGTTGCAGCGCATTACACGGTATTACAATGTTGACTACTGTTAAAGATACGATTACATTTCGGATGGATTCCCATAAGCGTGATGCCTTAGATGCGATCGCTAAAGAGTTAGATCGAGATCGTTCATATATTTTGAATGCGGCGATTGAGAATTATATTGAAATGTATCAATGGCAAATTGGAGAGATTAATTCGGCGATCGAGGAGGCTGATGCTGGCGATTTTGTTAGTGAAGAAGAAGTAAATGTAATATTTGGACGATTGATGAATGCAAGTTAGATGGTTGCGGAAGGCTTTGCAAAATCTGGAAGTAATTTATGAATATGTCGCTAAAGATAATCCAGATGCTGCCTTACAATTGGTCACTAAAATTAGAGGTGCAGTGCGTCAGCTTGAGGATTTTCCGCTTATGGGGCGGATTGGCAGAGTAAAAGAAACAAGAGAAATTGTTGTTAATCCCTATATTGTGATATATCGGGTTAATGGAACCTTTGTGGAAATCTTGAGGATTCTACACTCTGCTAGAAAGTTTCCTTAATCTGCTCCTTAACGATAGATAGATGGGTGATCAGGATAGATTAAACTAAACAAATGGCAAAAGCAAAAAGTCGATATGTTTGTAATAGCTGTGGAGAAGACTTTCCGCAGATGTATGGGAAATGTCCAGCTTGCTCTAGTTGGGGAACATTGCAAGAAGAATTAATTCCTGTAGTTTCCACAAGCACCAATGCGATCGCAACTTTTTCTCATCTCACCGCCACCAAGTCTTCAGGCAAATCCAAGGCGCGAGAATCCTTAACTCTTTCGCAAATTACTGATAATGATCAAGCGCGATCACCTTCGGGTTACGAAGAACTTGATCGCGTATTAGGTGGTGGCATTGTCGCAGGTTCGTTAGTGCTGATTGGTGGTGAGCCGGGGATTGGCAAAAGTACGCTATTGCTAGGTATGGCGCAAAAATTGATGACGCGATATCCGACATTGTATGTTTGTGCTGAGGAGTCGGCGCAACAGGTGAAACTGCGATCGCAACGCTTAGGAATCTTAGAAGAAAATTCTGATGATCTGTATTTATTAGCAGAAACCGATCTCGAAACTATCCTGAGAGAACTACAATCATTACGTCCGCGAGTTGCTGTAATCGATAGTATTCAAGCGCTCTACTTCTCAAACTTAAATGCTGCCCCCGGTTCCGTTTCTCAAGTGCGGGAATGTACGGCTGCCCTGATGCGAGTGGCTAAGCGCGAGAATATTTCGCTATTTATTGTTGGTCATGTGACTAAGGAAGGCTCGATCGCAGGGCCAAAAGTATTAGAACATATGGTCGATACGGTTTTATATTTTGAAGGCGATCGCTTTGCGACCCATAGATTATTGCGATCGGTCAAGAATAGATTTGGGGCGACGCAGGAAATCGGTGTATTTGAAATGATCGATCGCGGTTTGCGCGAAGTCTCCAATCCTTCAGAATTATTTTTGGGTAATCGCGATGAAGCAGTTTCAGGCACAGCGACGATTGTTGCTTGTGAGGGAACGCGCCCGATTGTGGTGGAGTTACAAGCTCTAGTTAGTCCCACCAGTTATTCTTCACCACGTCGCACGACAACTGGTATCGAAACCAATCGCTTTCTGCAAATCTTAGCAGTTTTGGAAAAGAGGATCGGTATTCCTTTATCAAAACTGGATGCCTATGTGGCGGCGGCTGGTGGCTTGAATGTGGCGGAGCCTGCGGTGGATTTGGGTGTGGCGATCGCAGTGGCAGCAAGTTTTCGCGATCGCACTGTCGATCCGCGCACGGTGATGATTGGTGAAGTTGGCTTAGGGGGACAGGTACGCCCGATATCCCAGTTGGATTTGCGCTTAAAGGAAGCAGCCAAGCTAGGCTTCAAACGGGCGATTATTCCTAGTATGCAGGTGATGCAAAATTATGGAATGGAAATAGTACCTGTGACTAAAGTGCTTGATGCGATCGTGGCAGCCTTACCGCGTACAAAGTTTGAAATTGCTAAGCCAAGCGATGAATCAGGCGATCAATAATATTAGGAGTGTCAAGATTTTGTTGTTGAGAATATGCCTTTACTCTTTCACATCGATCGCTCCGTGAAACATCCCCATACCACAGGAATATTGATAATTGCCGACAGTTTGAGGCGTAAATTCAATTGGTGTAGTCGTATTTAGAGCTAAGTCTTGAGCAATATGAAAGTCAGGAAAGAGCACCTTTTCCAAGCAGCTATTAGGATCGCGGCGAATGAAGTTTAATCGCACTGGTTGCCCACGTTTGACGGTAACTAACGATGGGCTGTAACCACCATCTACAGTAATGCTAACTTCCTGCACACCATCACTGGTTTCGGCATTTTGAGATTTTGGTTTACTAAAGAGAAACCACCATAGCTGGGCGCTAATTAGGGCTACTCCACCTACGGTTAATCCGATTTTAAGGGCAAGGGGCTGTTCAATTTTTTGAAATTGGGGCGATCGCGTAGAATGTTCCTCTTTCATTTCGGCTGCTGATACGCTAGAAGCGATCGCACCGAAAACAGAGAGACTAAGAATTAGATTTAGAAATTTGATTTTTAGCATAGTTGTATTTCCTAGTTAGTACTGATGTTACGTGGAACTTACGGATTACCAAGAACTAAAGTTCTTGGCTTAAAGCTAAAGTCAGTTAAAACTGACTAATCAATCTGTAATTAACCCGTTTCAACGGGTTTAAGCTTTCAGCCCGCAATTTATTGCAGGGCTTCTACGTAACATCAGTTAGTAGAAGTAGGACGGAAACCTCGTAGGCGCAGGGCATTGGTGACCACAGAGACAGAACTAAATGCCATTGCCCCTCCTGCAATAATCGGACTGAGTAACCAACCAAAGAATGGGAAGAGAATCCCTGCGGCGATGGGAATACC
>CASBRC010000036.1 GCA_949128015.1 Synechococcales cyanobacterium PMM_0003 | reverse complement strand
GTCCAAGGTAAACCGATCGGCTTAGAAATGGTATACATTCCCGCAGGGAAATTTCAAATCGGTTCGCCAATAAGTGAAGCAGAACGGAGCGAAGCAGAAAGTCCGCGTCATATTGTGAATATTCCTTCTTTCTTTATGTCCCGATTCCCGATTACTCAGAGGCAATGGAAAGTATTAATGGATAATAATCCTGCAATTTTTATTGGCAATGGCGATCGCCCTGTCGAAACTGTGTCATGGGATGACGTGCAAGTCTTTTGTCAGAAATTAGTAGAGCGGACTGGTAAACCCTATCGCTTGCCCAGTGAATCGGAATGGGAATATGCCTGTCGGGCAGGAACGCTGACGGCTTTTGGCTTTGGTGAAACGATCGCGGCAAATCTGGCTAATTACAACGGTGCAGTTCCTTACAAATATGCACCTCAAGGTATTAGTAATTTTTCTACGACGGAAGTTGGCACTTATCCCGCCAATGCCTTTGGGCTGCATGATCTGCATGGCAATGTGTGGGAGTGGTGTGCGGATACTTGGCATGATGACTATGACCTGTTGCCGAAGGATGGCACGGCTTGGACTCAAGGAGGCGATCGCAGTTGTCGGGTAGTACGCGGCGGCTCATGGCGCGATCCTGCTGATTTTTGTCGCTCTGCGAAGCGATCCAAGAATGCAATGAATCAAGGCGATCGCAGCACAGGCTTTCGGATTGCCGTTACTTTGGCATTGCCATAATTTATAGCTTCAAACCCAAAAAGATATGGCGCACGCAGAGCGTGCGCCATATCTTTTTGGGTTTTATTACTCATTTGTGCCTAATGCACCTGGCGAACCAGTTAATGTCCGACGTGGTGAACAAGTAATGATAATGATAATTAGGGTAAGAATATATGGAAACGCATTAAATAGGTAACGATAGGAACCGATACCGACAGCCTGCAAAGAAGGTCCTAACGCTTGCGCTCCTCCAAAGAACAGCGCTGCCCATAAGCAATGAATTGGTTGCCATCTTGCAAAAATAACCAACGCCACAGCCATCAAACCCTGACCGCTAGAAATCCGTTCTGACCATAGCCCTGGATAGTAAAGTGATAGACTTGCGCCACCAAGCCCTGCTAAAAAACTACCAGATACGATCGCCCAAGTACGCACACCCACAACCGAGATCCCCATTGCTCTAGCAGCATTAGGACTATCGCCGACAGCCCGTACATATAGCCCCCAACGAGTCGAACTAAAGAACCATTGCATCAAAGGTGCGATCGCAATTCCAATTAATAACAAAGGGCTGACTCGAAGCGCCTCTTGCACCTGTGGATAGCTACTCCAATTTCCTAAATCAAATAATGGCAGTTGCTCGGCTTTTGGCTGGATAAAGGCTTTACCAAAGAAAAAGGCAATACCGCTTCCAAAAATAATCATCGCGATACCAACGGCGACATCACTTACCTTGGGGCGTTGCGATAACCAAGCATGGATTAATCCCAATACCACACCTGACATACCTGCGGCGAAAACACCCAACCAAGGAGATTTAGTTAAGTATGAGACCGCGTAAGCAGTCATTGCCCCAGTTAGCAAAGTTCCTTCAAGTCCAAGATTAATTTTGCCAGCCTTTTCAGTTAGACATTCACCTAAACTCACAAATAGAAATGGAGCGCTTCCTCGAAGCGTCCCTGCAAGGATCGCAAGAGGTACGCTCATCCAGCCAAGTGTATCGTCTGTCATGATTTTGTAATTGAGATTATAGAAAACATTAAAGCCAAAAAGGCTGTGGCGCATGCGCCACAGCCTTTTTCACCTAAACCACCGCAGCAGAATTGTCAATCTTTACTTCAGGTTCTCGATCTTTAAAGAAGTCTAAACGACCATAAAGAGACTCACTAAAGAGAATTGCTAAAAATACAATCCCTTGGAAAAGCAGAACCGTCGCATCAGGTAAGTTAAAAGATCGCTGGAGCGCACTTCCGCTAGAGAGGATGCCACCCATTAATACCGCAACTATTACGGCTACTAAAGGATTTTGTCTAGCGATAAAAGCAACGAGAATACCGCCATATCCATAGTCAGCATTGAGAGAGGCATTGGCGCTACCATGAACTGCGGCAATCTCCACCATGCCTGCTAAACCAGCACAGGAACCACCCAAGAAGCTGATAATCAGAGTCAATTTGCCGACGGGTAAACCTGCAATTTTGGCAGCGCGGATATTACCACCGATAGTACGCACTGCAAAACCAAAAGTCGTGCGATGGATTAGAAAATAGGCGATCGCACAAGCAACTAAGCCATAGATCAATCCATAATGGATGCGCGTGTTGGGAATACTTTGCAGCATATTTACGGCAGCTAGAGGGAAAGTGGAGGGCTTATTGAGACTCGAAGGATCGCGCATGGGACCTTCAACAAGGGTGTTGAGTACAGCGAGCGCGATGTAATTCATTAGCAAACTACTAATAGTTTCATTTACACCGCGATAGTACTTAATCGCACCGACAAACATAATCCATAGCCCACCTGCGAGCATACCACCCATCGCCATGCCAATCTGGACGATCAATGATGGCATTGAGGATATTGATAAACCAACTGCGATCGCGCCCAAACCACCAACGATCAAAGCACCTTCGTTGCCAATGATCGTTAGTCCTAGCATGGCAGGTAAGGCTGTGCATAGCGAAGTCAACATCAATGGCGCAGAACGAATTAGAGTTCCTTGCCAAGAAAAACTATTCCCAAAAGCAGATTGATAGATCGTTCCATAGATAGCGATTGGATTTTTTCCTTGAATAGCACAAAAAATTCCGAAAACAATTAGTGAAACTACGATTGCCCCAAGGGGAATCACAATATTTTCAGATGTTGAACGCCAGCGATCGCGTAAGCTCATATTCATACCCAAAATCTGTGAATGATATTTGCAGCGCCAGGCGCTGCAAATATAGAATTAATCTAGCTCTTAACACTACCAATTACACCTTCAACAAACCAATCCATCTTTTCAAGATCGAGATCTGTCTGTTTGTATTCCTTGCCTTTAGCAATAATCACTTTGCCAGTATTATCTTTGATCTCGCCAGCATAGATAAGCAGACTGCCATCCTTCAACTTCGCCATGGCGGTCTCTGCGTCTTTCTTAGCCGCAGCACTGACGGCACTGCCAAAGGGTGATACCTTACAGAATCCTTCCTTGAGACCACCACGCAATATATGTGGAATACCACCATCAGTGACTGACTTACCAGCCTTGAATAGTTCCACATACTTAGTGTAAACACTAGTCCAATCCCATTCAGCACCTGTGAGATAGCCATTAGGCGCAAGCTTAGACTGATCAGTATGATATCCAGTACAGAAAATCTTCCGTTTTTCAGCAGTTTCCATCACAACCTTAGGGCTGTCAACGTGACAAGTCAGTACATCTACACCCTGATCGATCATGCTGTTAGAAGCTTCGGCTTCTTTAACAGGAACTGACCAATCACCCGTAAATAGAACTTGGACTGTCGCTTTAGGATTAACACTGCGAGCGCCAAGGGTATAGCTGTTGATGTTACGAACTACTTGAGGGATTGGTTTGGCAGCCACAAAGCCGAGCTTGCCAGATTTTGTCGTCAAACCTGCAACTACACCTGCAACATATTGTGCTTCGTCAATGTAGCCGTAGTAGCTGCCAATGTTCTTAGGGTGTTTGCCTTCTTGATACATGCCGCCACAATGGAAGAATTGCACCTTAGGGTTCTCGGCTGCAATCTTGAGAATGTGAGGATCGAAGTAACCAAAGGATGTCGGGAATAAAACGGTAACCCCATTTTGGCTGATCATGCTGAGCATGGTTTCTTGGACTGTGGCGGTTTCGGCAACGCTTGCTTCACTATATGTTTTAACACCAGATAGCTTTGCGATCGCAGTTTCACCCTCAAAGTGAGCTTGGCTATAGCCAAAGTCATCTTTTGGTCCAACATAGATAAAGCCAATATTTGTTAAAGCCGCCGCAGGTGTATCTGTTGCGTTAGGAGAGCCTGTTGTACTTGCCGTAGGAGCTTGCTCTGAACAGCCGACCCATAGTTGAGAAGTTGCCCCAAATGCAGCCGTTGCGATCGCGCCTCGGATAAACTTGCGACGGGGAATATAAATTGGACTCATGCCTTCACACCTTGAAAAGATTGAATGTATCGCGAGTTGAGAAAAAGTCAATATAAGAAATCTACAATAGATTAGAACTTAGCAAACATTACTCGCAACAAATGTATTACTAACTACTTGAGACACTTTGCGATCGCTAATCCAAAAAACAAAAGGGCGTGCTTTGCACACCCTTTTGTTTTTGGAAGTTTATACCTCTCAGTTAGAAGCTAAACACTGCTTGCAAGTTGCCAACAAAGACAGTTGGATTGCTGCTGAAGTTATTAGGACTAAAGATGAAGTAAGCAGATGGAACCAAGGTGATGTTCTTGGTTAGAGGATAGATGTAAGAGAACTCAAGATCGTACTGTGTTCCATCATTGCCTCGACCAGAAAGGAGAACGT
>CASBRC010000035.1 GCA_949128015.1 Synechococcales cyanobacterium PMM_0003 | reverse complement strand
CATACGGAAATTTCTACGCCTGTGGAGAGTTCGACCTCTGCCAAGTAGATGTAAGTCTATCTGGTAAGTTGTCTCGCTGAATCAGGAATCTCAGTCGCGTTACTCGCTGAGAGTGTCAATTATGATATCAATCAGTAGAATCAATTGGACTTGTCTAAAAGTAGGGATTAGACTAGAGGGAGATAAAAATGAGATAGGGAGACAAAACTGTGGTAGCTGTTATTGAGATTCCTGCTAATAAAAAAATTGAAAAAACGGCTGAAAAGCTTTCTGAAAAAAGACTTACGATCCAAGTTGCGGAAATTGCGGCTGATACAACCACGATCCGATCGCTAGATTGGGATCGCGATCGCTTTGATATCGAGTTTGGGCTACAAAACGGTACTACCTACAACTCTTACATTATTCGCGGCGAAAAATTAGCCCTAGTTGACACATCCCACGCTAAGTTTCGCGAGCTATATCTCCAAACCCTAAAAGAACAGATCGATCCCGCTCAGATTGATTATCTAGTCATCAGCCACACCGAGCCAGACCATAGTGGCTTGGTGAAAGAAGTATTAGCGCTTGCGCCTAATGTTACTGTCGTGGCGACAAAAGTTGCACTGCAATTTCTCGGTGAGCTAATTAATCAGCCTTTTAAACAGCAAGTTGTCAAAAATGGCGATCAAGTTGATCTGGGCAATGGTCATATTTTGCAATTTGTGAATGCGCCAAATCTGCACTGGCCCGACACGATGATGACCTTTGATCACGCCACATCGATCTTGTACACCTGCGATATTTTTGGCATGCATTATTGCAGCGATGCTACTTACGATGAAGATTTAAAGAGAATTACGCCCGACTATCGCTTTTATTACGAATGCTTGATGGCTCCCAATGCGCGATCGGTAATTTCGGCAATGAAGCGGATGGATGACTTACCACAGGCAGAAATTGTCGCGAATGGTCACGGGCCTTTACTGCGCTACAACGTCAAAGAATTGACGGAAAACTATCGCAGTTGGAGTCAAGAGCAAACTAAGGGCGAAACTAATGTCGTGGTTTGCTATGTGTCCGACTATGGCTTTTGCGATCGCATATCTCAAGCGATCGGTCGCGGGATTTCTAAAACAGGCGTAGCGGTAGAGATGGCAGATCTTAAAGCGATCGATTTACAGGAATTGCGCGAACTAGTTGCTCATGCGGCAGGTTTAGTCGTCTGCACGCCGCCCACAGGCAATAGCCATGTAGAAACTGCGATCGGTGCAATCCTAGCGGCCGCTAGCGAAAAGCAAGTAATTGGTCTGTACGAACCCCATGGCGATCGCGATTCATCAATCGATTTGCTAAATAACAGGTTTAAAGATTTGGGAGTAGCATCTGCTTTTCCTGCGATTCGGGTTCGCGAAAATCCCAGCGAGACCACCTATCAACTCTGTGATGAAGCAGGAACTGACTTGGGACAGTTGCTCACACGCAAACAAAATATCAAACAGCTAAAAGCGATCGATGCTGAACTCGATAAAGCTCTGGGACGTTTAGCTGGTGGTTTGTATATTATTTCGGCTGCCAAAGGTGGCGCTCGCAGTGCGATGTTAGCTTCTTGGGTTGCCCAAGCCAGTTTCAAACCCCTCGGTTTTTCTGTAGCGGTGGCAAAGGATCGGGCGATCGAGTCGTTTATGCAAGTAGGCGATCGCTTTGTGTTGAATGTTCTCGAAGATGGAAACTACTCCAAACTAATGCAGCATTTTCTCAAACGATTTGCCCCAGGAGCAGATCGCTTTGAAGGTGTCAAAACTCAGCTATCAACCTTTGGCGCTCCAATTCTTACCGATGCTCTCGCCTTTATGGAGTGCGAAGTTATGAGCCGCATGGAATGTAGTGATCACTGGATTATTTATGCGATCGCAGAAGAAGGTCGAGTCTCTAAACCCGAATCTCTGACCGCCGCCCATCACCGTAAAATTGGTAATCATTATTAAAAAAGCGGGCGCGAAGCGCCCGCTTTTTTAAACCTTACCAAAACGCCGATCGCGTTCTTGATAATCAATTAGCGCTCGATGAAACTCATCACGATTAAAATCTGGCCAGAGCGTATGGGTGAAATACATTTCTGTATATGCCATTTGCCATAGCAAAAAATTACTAAGGCGCATTTCACCACTGGTGCGAATTAATAGATCTGGATTATGATTTCCTGCTGTATAAAGATGTTGCTCAAATAGATTTTCGTCAATATTTTCAGGCTTAACTTCACCTGCTAAAGTTGCTTCAGCAATTTGACGACATACCCTTACAATTTCGCGACGACTGCCATAGTTAATCGCCACCGTAAAATGAATTGCTTGATTATTAGCCGTAGCAATTTGCGATCGCGAAATTTCCGAGCGCAAAGACTTGGACAGCGAATCGAGATCGCCAACAAAGGAAATGCGTACTCCCTCATTGCACATTTCGTCTAACTCGCGGCGCAGCATCCGCTCAAATAAAACCATCAAGAAATCAACTTCTTGAGCGGGGCGGCTCCAATTTTCAGTGGAAAAAGCATAGACTGTCAGCGCGGCAATGCCCCAATCTTTGCAGCAGCGTAATAAATCCTTAAGAGCGTCCACTCCCTGTCGATGCCCTGCGATTCTTGGCATTCCCTTTTGTTTTGCCCAACGTCCGTTACCGTCCATAATTACGGCGACATGCTTAGGCAATCGCTGGCGATCGAGATCTGTTGGTAAAATTTGCAATAGCTTAGCAGTCATTTCTTTTCTGACGATTTTCGACTTACCATGTTTTTGAGCTTTGAGCTTAACCAACGCCAGTTAAAGCTTGGTACTGTTCTTCCTAAAGGAGTCGGACGATAATTACCCAGTTTAGTTTCTAATATTTCTCGCAAACGGCTACTCGATACGGGGCGATCTAAGATGCCATTTTCTGCGATCGCAATCGAACCTGTTTCTTCCGAAACGACGATACAAAAGCAATTTCTAACGCGATCGGTGATCCCCATCGCCGCCCGATGTCTTGTCCCAATCTCGCGAGAGGCGGCTCGTTCAGAAATTGGCAAGATTACACCAGCCGCGAGAATTCGATCTTCACGAATCAAGACTGCTCCATCATGCAAAAGGGTCGAAGTTTGAAAAATTGTATGTAATAGTTCTTTTGATAATAAAGCGTTTAGTCTCACCCCTGGCACAGAAAAATCGCGATCATCAATCGGTTCACCAGTTTCAATAATCATCAATGCACCCGTCCGATTTTGCGATAGTTCAATTACGGCCTCATTAATTTCTTCGATTACTGAGTCGGTTTCAACTGATGTCCGTCGATTAGTTGTTGGTTCAATTAATGAAAGTAGATCTCCTCGCCCTAAGCGTTCCAGAAATCGCCGTAGCTCAGGCTGTAAAATTATTGCCATCGCTACGGCTGACCCAATCAATAATTTATCTAGGACAAAGTTGAGCAATCGCATGCCAAGGCGATCGCTCAAAACACTAGCAATTAGCAGAAAGATGATGCCACGCACCATCAATAAAGTACGACGATCGTTGCTGAGGGATAGCATGAAATAAATCAATCCCAGTACCGCAAGGATATCGATCGTCCGCATAATGAATGCAATTGAGTTGATATTAAACCACTGCATTCATCGTCCTCTCATTCACAACTGAATTAAAAACTGAATTACAATTATTTCCGTAATCTCTCTGGCAAACAATCTTGACGCAGTAGATCCTCACGAGTTTCGCGTTTGATGATCAAACTCGATTCGCCAGTCCCCACAATGACCGCCGCAGGCTTTGGCAAACGATTGTAATTTGAAGCCATGCTGTAGTTGTACGCGCCTGTTGCAAATACAACGAGAATATCGCCTGCATTAGTCTCAGGTAATTGAATATCCTTAATTAAAATATCACCTGATTCACAATGCTTACCTGCGATCGTTACAGTCTGCGACAAGGTGGCACTCATGTGATTGGCAACTACCGCCCGATATTTTGACTGATAGGTAATTGGACGAGGATTGTCTGACATCCCGCCGTCAACGGTGATGTAGGTACGAATATCAGGCACAGTTTTACTGCCGCCAATAGTATAAGCAGTCACGCAGGTCGAACCCACTAGCGATCGCCCAGGTTCGCAGAGTAATTTGGGCAATGTTAAACCAGAGTTAATAAAAGCATCGGTCACGCCAGCACTGACAGTTTTTACCCAGTCTTCGATGCTAGGAGGATCATCGGATTCCACGTAGCGAATTCCTAGACCACCGCCGATATTTAGCTCTGAGAACTGCAAGCCATATTTTTCTCCCGCAAGTTTAAACCACTGCACCATCACACCGCCAATATCTTTGTGTGGTTGCAACTCAAAAATCTGCGAACCAATATGGGCATGGATACCAATGCAGTTAAGGCTAGATGCAGCAACAAAAGCAAATACTGCTTCTATTTCATTGGGATCAAACCCAAATTTACTGTCAATATGTCCTGTCTGAATATACTCATGGGTATGACATTCAATCCCAGGAGTCAGACGTAGCATAATGCGAGGCGTAATGCGTGATGCTGTGAAACTATCTGCAAGGGATTGTTCTTTGGCGAGATTATCTAAGCTTTTTAGCTCGTGCCAGTTATCAACGACAATTGTGCAGCCTGACTCTAGAGCGTAGCTGAGTTCTTCAACGGATTTATTATTGCCGTGAAAATAAATCAAACTTGATGAGACACCAGCACGCAGTGCTGTCAAGATTTCACCTGCTGAGACTACATCGATTCCTAGTCCTTCAGAGCCAACGATCGCACAAACAGCAAGACAACTCCAAGCTTTAGAAGCATATAAAACCTGTGATTGTCCTTGATAATGCTTGGTAAAGGCCTCACGATATTGTTGACAACCAGTTCTCAGACTGGCTTCATCTAAAATATATAGTGGCGAACCATATTGCTGCACTAACTCCACCACATCGCAACCACCAATCTCAAGATGATCGCTAGAATTAACGATGGTAGTTAAAGGTAAAAGCTGTTGATTAGGGGACAAACTATCTAAGCTTGAAGTAGTATTTTGCAGTGAATTCGTCTGCGTCGTCGAAATAGTCTCTTGTCTGAGACTGGATAAAACAGTAGTCATGAAGTACCAATATCAATAAATTTGTGCGAAATGTTCTAAATCTATTATAAAAAAATATAGCGCTTTGCGCTGAAATAAAATCCAGAACTCAAAAAGCTGTGGCGTACGCTGCGCGTGCGCCATAGCTTTTTAAGTTCTAAGCGTCTATTTTCTCTAGCTTTAAAGCTCGCTGTAATTCTTCGATTTCATCCTTATGAGCGCGAACTTTAAGTCTTGTCTCAGGTAAAAGTCGCATGCTAACTTTACGCTCACGAGGAGTTCCTCGCCAATAAAACACGCCTGCGATCGGCGAAAAAACTGCAAGCCATAGCCAGAGATTTTCTAAATCTGGAATTAAAATACCTAGTACCAGCCCCAAACAAATTAAGCCAGTGGCTGCTAATACTGTCAAAAATATTGCCAAAAAAAGACTCGGCTTTACTTGACCTAAAAGATTTACCACATCACGCTCTGGATCGATCTCGACCACCTTATAAGCTCTTTGTTGAAAATGATCGCGAACTTGCTTCAATAAATGATCGTCCGTAATTTTGTCTACAGCAAATTTGTCTACAGTAAACGTTGCATCAGTTGTGCGATCGCGAATTGAACCACGCAAAAAGGAAATCAACCCATAAAACAACAGAATTGTTAAGAGCAGGGTAGAGTATATTGTCGGGATAGTTGCTGGCATTCAGGCTGAAATGTTATGGGATTGGGATAAAGTCTAATAATCACCTATATTATAAGTAAGTAGGTAGGTCTGATTAAATATAAAATCCCAAAGAGTCGTGGCGTATGCGCAGCATGCGCCACGACTCTTTAGATTCTGTTTTTTATTACACCCACCTAGCTTAGCAACTTTAGCAATTCATAAGTAATTAGTTTTTTAATTTGATATATCATCCTGATTTTGATATAAGGATTAATGATTAAGAGTGCGACGATTAAAGCTACTTAGGTAAAACCAACGATGACTGAATATCCTAAAGCTTCCTATGTAGGCAAGTACGTCGATGATTCGTTTAAACTTGCCAAATTCCTCAGAGTACTACGCAAACGTTGGCTCGTCATCGTCGCTGTCTCGGTTACAGTGTTTGCTGGAAACGCTTACTACATATTTACCAGAACGCCACAATATCGTTCAAGTGCTTCTCTGTTGGTCAACTCGACGATAGCCGTATCGGAGATTCAGCTCCCAGGTATATCCACTAGCTCAGCAATTAATCTGGGTACAGAAATCGCGATTTTGAAGAGTCGCCCTTTAATTGAGATTGCTGTCGCCAAGATGCAGCAATCCTCTTCTGCGATCGCCAACAAAGATATCGATGCCTCGACGATCATCAACGGATTAGATATTCGACCTGAAAAAGATGCAATGATCCTGCGTCTTACCTATACAGATAGTAATCCTAAACGAGCGCGTGAAGTCCTAAAAGCGTTATCCCAAACCTATGTTGAATACAGTCTAAAAGATCGCCGTACTAAGT
>CASBRC010000034.1 GCA_949128015.1 Synechococcales cyanobacterium PMM_0003 | reverse complement strand
GTAGTGTAGGGATTTTAGTTTGGGTGGGATTGCTAATTCAATGGATTTTCTTTCGTAAATCTTCTCCATTTCATAGTCATTCTCAAGATGAACCAGACAGCAATCAAATCAAATGGCAAGTACCTTGGGGCGTGGAAATAACTTGGGAAGTTATGGTGTTATGGTTTACTGCATTTTGTTTAATGACGCAATTAATTCTGCCAGTACTTTTTGAATTTTTGGGAATCCAAACAAGAGCTAGTGAAGACTTCACAATTCAAGCATTACTAGTTTTGATTCCCTATGTGCTGTCAGTTATTTCGATGCTGCCGATCCTACAAACTAGCCTCGCCGCTTATCGTCCTTTGCCAGAAGGTTGGTTCCGCTTTAAAATTACTACGCCGCAATGGTTAGTGTGGGGAGTGGGCGGATATTTTGCGGCTGTCCCATTAGTTTTAATTGTCTCAGTGCTTAGCCAAAAATTCCTGCAAGGGCAAGGTGGAGGAAATCCTCTATTACCAATTTTGACCGAAAGCCAAAATAATGTACCGAAGTTTTTGCTTTGGACAACTCTTGCGATCGCAGCACCATTTTTTGAAGAATACCTATTTCGCGGTTTTCTATTACCTTCACTAACAAAGTTTTTACCAGTTTGGGGTGCGATCGCGCTAAGTGGATTTTTCTTTGCTTTAGCCCATTTAAACATTGCCGATATTATTCCGCTCACCGTTTTAGGAATAGTGATGGGTTTTGTCTATTGGCGATCAAAAAATCTGCTTTCTTCGATGCTACTACATTGCCTCTGGAATAGCGGTAGTTTCTTGGCGCTGATTGCGCTTGGAGGAAAATAAATTCTGAATCGCGGATTAAACGGATTATTTGATTTCACGGATTTTGTCAGAGTTCAGGGCAAAGCGCTGAACTTTAAATCTTTCTAATCCAAAAATCCGCGTCATCCATTAATCCGTTTAATCCGCGATTCGCATTGGAGAATTATCCAAGGATGCTCTACAAACGCGACAATATTGCCCTTAAACGGTGCGCTCTGTGATCGATTTTGGGCAGTCAATAAATTTAGAAATCTCTCAATATCTTCAAAATTTATTTGATGGATTAAATATCTTGATAGAAACTGTCTGACAATTCTCCTTTGCAATGCTAATGGCTGTGCTTGCAAGAGTTGACGATGTAAGTAAGGGGCATGATCATCCCAAATTACCGAAATATTCTCTTCAAAAAACTTGCTAGCTTGTGCCTCTAAATAGAGCACATCACCATGCAGAAGCTCTGATGTTTGTGCGATCGCAATTTCTAGCTGTGGATTAAAATGAGCTTGCAAATAGGGGATTGCTTCTAAACGTAGGCGATTGCGTTGATAGTTTAGATTTTGATTAGTGCTGTCTTCCCAAATCTCAATTTGCTGCTCATGGCAAAAACTTAATGTTTGATCGCGACTAACATTGAGCAAAGGGCGAACTAACTTAATTTCTGGCGTAAGTGATCGCATCCAAGACAAAGATGCTAGTCCATCGGCTCCACTACCGCGCATCAAGTTGTATAAAAACGTCTCCACGCGATCGCTGCGAGTATGTCCAGTGACCACGTAGGCACAATCATTTGCTTTTGCCATTTCGACCAGCATCGCATAGCGCCATGCTCTGGCGCTTGCTTCACTTTTTAGCGGTATTTCGGCAGTTCTCAAGCAAAAGTCGATTCCCCAGTCGCTCGCAATTTTCTGCACATGCTCAGCATTTGGGCTGGAGTCACTGCGCCACTGATGATCGCAATGGGCGATCGTTAAGTTCCAGTTAAACTTAGTTTGTTGCATTAACAAGAGTTTCGCTAAACATAGCGAATCCTGCCCACCCGAAACAGCAACCAAAAGACTTGCATTATTTGGTAGAAGATCGGGATGCGATCGCAAAACCGCATTTAAATTAGCCCGTAATAATTTTGTGGAATGATTAGAAAAACTCAAAAGTTATTGCTTAGTAAAATTCTCATAACAGCCTAATTATTACTAGCATAATAATGTATAATCTTGAGGTCTTCAGCTTTAAAAGAAATCGTGCTAAGAGTTTCATAAAGCATTGCATTTTTGTGTTTGTTGAGTGAGAAGCGATCGCTTCTCTGAGTATTTTGATTTATATTGAGCCTAAGATTGCACGATTTCTGCTAATTAAGCGAGATGTAGGTTAAGTGTGAGGAATACACAAATGCAAAAGGAAAGCTCTACGATGAATAAATTACTGTTGGTGTATGCAGGAGCATTTTTAGGATTCGCAGTGATCGGGCAAGTCAATGATGTTTCGGCTCAGACTAAAGTTAATAAAAGCAAGGTAACTGGTTCTTCAGTTGTTAACCGCAAGGTAACAGGTGCGACAACTGCAAAAAAAACTTCTAAAACTGGGTTAACCAAGGCTCCGATTTTGCAGAACAAGCGCCCTGACATAGCTAAGGATCTCAAAGAGCCGAAGCAAAATGTTTTGACCATGCCTCTGTCGTTCAAGCGCAGTTCTGCGATCGCAATTTCCACAAAAACTGATGTCAATCTTGTCCAGATTGCTCAATCTAGTACTGACATTGCCCAGACAGGAAATGCGACATCCAACTCTCCAGATATTATTCGGCAACAGCTACTGATTCGTCCGATTCCGACTCAAGCTCAGAACGTATTTAAACAGATCTATACACCTTCATTAAATGCTGGAACTCCCGTTGCTTTCGGATTACAAACGGGTGATGCATTTGTTAGTGTTGTGGGAGCAACTGCGGGTAGATTGAGAGATACTGTTGATGGCAGCATTTCTGTCGGTACAGGTCTGGGAGATGCTAGCCAGTATCTCGCGGTTGAAGGTGTTTTCAACATCAACAGTATTCGTAACTTCGGTTCTAACGGCTCGTTTGATCTCAAAGTTCACCGTTTAATTTATCAAGATTCCGCAACACAAGCTGCTGTTGCTGTTGGTTGGACAAACTTTGCTAACTACGGTTCTAATGCAGGAGGCACTCCTTCTTCAGTTTATGGAGCCGCAACTGTTTCACAATTAACTGATCCTGAAAATGCTGATAACCCTAAACCCTTAGTCGCGACTCTTGGTGTTGGTGGCGGTACTTATCGTAAATCCACTAGCAATGATGGAGTTGGCATTTTTGCTAATGTTGGCTACCAATTTGACCCGCAGTGGGGCGTGAGTACAGCATGGTCTGGACAAGGGCTAAACTTTGGTGTGGGCTTTTTACCAGATGTCACTTTTCCTCTAAACCTTACCCTGACATATTCTGATGTTACTAACAATAGTAATGCGGGTACTCAGATTATCTTTGGTGTTAGCTACGGATTTAATTACTCTGGACGGAGGTAAGTTTGACTCTCCTTTGGGAAATCTTAACTCATCGGATAAGTTGCGATCGCTCTGAAATCACCTAGCTGCTAAACT
>CASBRC010000033.1 GCA_949128015.1 Synechococcales cyanobacterium PMM_0003 | reverse complement strand
GCGGGTATCTCTGAAGAAGCCTATCGTAAGCGAATGGGGGAGATTTATCGGAAGTTCGATATTAGCGGTAAAGGGCCAGGCAAAAACAATCGGCTCTCACATATTTTGCAAAATCATTTGGATGCTGAGACTAATTCATCTGCCGATCAAGTCAAACTCACGGCTAACAAATCCACACCAACTCAGGATGTTATCTCCTTAAATGTTGATATTGAAGGACTTGTTCGGCAAATTCGCGATCGCAGTCGTCAGATCATCCAAGAGCGCTGCGCCACAATGCGAGTTTTGGATATGTCGCATCCAATTAACCTCGAAAATATTTATACAGGAACTGATGTTCTCGAAAAAATTACTAGCCGCCGCCGTTTGGGAATTGCTGATTTGCTTGCCACTTATCATGGACGCGATCGCATTGCGATGGGAATTATCAATGAAGATCGTGTTTCGAGCATCGATGCTCTAAATCGTTATAGCAAACTGATGCTGCTCGGTAAACCAGGTGCAGGGAAAACCACATTATTGAAATATACAGCCTTGAAATGTTCACAAGGTGAAGTTTTTAATAATCTAGTACCGATCTTTGTAACTTTGCGCCAGTATGCTGGAGCTGAATCTCAACCAAGACTATTAGATTACATCATTCAGGATTTCCACACCTGTAACATCAGCGATGAGCTAACAGTCAAGCAGCTTCTCCAACAGGGACGCGCAATTTTATTTTTAGATGGGCTAGATGAAGTTCGCGAAGATGATTTGCCTCGTGTTCTCGAAGATTTGCGAAGTTTTTCTGAGCAGTACTATACCAATCGCTTTGTGATTACGAGCCGCTTAGGAGCGCAGGAATATGTTTTTGAAAAGTTTACGGAAGTTGAGGTTGCCAACTTCCAACCATTACAAATTTCCCAATTTGCCCAGCGTTGGTTTCTGGGGAATTCTCGACATATCGATTTGTTTTTGCGGAAAGTAGAAGACAATCGCCCGATTCAAGAATTAGCCACTAATCCATTACTGCTCACTCTATTGTGTTTAGTATTTGATGAATTTGGTGATTTCCCAACTAATCGTTCCGAACTTTATCGAGAGGGATTGGATGTCCTATTGAAAAAATGGGATGCCAAGCGGAATATTG
This sequence comes from Synechococcales cyanobacterium PMM_0003, assembly GCA_949128015.1. Classification (GTDB taxonomy): domain Bacteria; phylum Cyanobacteriota; class Cyanobacteriia; order Pseudanabaenales; family Pseudanabaenaceae; genus Pseudanabaena. The sequence goes on along the minus strand of CASBRC010000033.1, from coordinate 3,288 downwards.
AACGGCATCAAATTTATAAAAATCTATCGATGCAACGCAAAGAAGATTTGTTATCTCAAGTTGCTTGCACAACTTTTCAGCAAGGTGATTACTTCTTTCGGCAAGTCGATCTGGAGCGTTATATTACTGATTACATTCGTAATTTACCGAAAGCACATACTGAGGAGGAAGCGCTGCAACTTGATAGTGAATCAATCATTAAGGCGATCGAATCACAACATGGCTTATTTGTGGAACGCGCTAAAGGAATCTATTCTTTTTCGCATTTAACTTTTCAGGAATATTTAGCCGCCAGAGAGCTGGTCTATAACGGTAATCACGAAACGCTGACATTCCTAGCGAGTAAAATCACTGATCCACGTTGGCATGATATTTTGCGCCTTGCGGTGGGGATGATGCGATCGGCTGATGAATTGTTGCAGTTAATGAAAGACCAATGCGATCGCTTATTAGCTGGCGATCGGCAACTCCAAAGTTTGTTGCAATGGGTCAAACAAAAGGCAGAATCAGCGCAGGTAAATGATCGCATTCAGTCAGTACGCGCTTTTTATTTAACTCTTGGTCGGGCAATCGCCCAAAGTGACTCGTTAAATTTGGCAAATGTGTTAGCCCGTACCCTTGTGCTCGATCTTGATCTTTGTCAAAATCGCAACCTCAATATCGAGCTTGCCTTCGATCTAGCCAGAGCCTTAGAAACTAAAGATGGTGAAGATCTCGGACTGGATCTAGAACTTGACCTTAGCCTTGCTCTGGAATATGCCCAAGAATACGCTGAAGAAACATCTGATCTATGTTTAGCTAATGCTTTAACAGAACTAAGCGAAACCTGTCCTGAAGATGCCGATAGCGATATCAAATGGGAATATTGGGCAAATAATCTGCGCCAACAAGCAATCAATCATCGCAATATTGGTCAAATCTGGGATCTTACGCCCCATCAACTTGAACATTTACGCCAATACTGCGAAGCAAATCGATTGTTGGTCGAATGTCTTGAAAGTGATTGCTATGTGCATCAACCCGTCAGACAAGCGATCGAGCAAAGCTTGCTATTACCAACTACATAAAAAAGAGGCGACGCAATGCGTCGCCTCTTTTTTTATATCTAAGAACCTCGCAAAACCTGAGTAGCTGTCAACCTTAGCTCAGTGAACACGATAGAAGCGATCGCCTGTTCACCCTTGTATACTTTCTCTTCGTACAGACCATCAACCCATTCCAATACGGTTACCTGCCCCAATATTGGGTCAACAATCCAATATTCCGCAATTCCCCTTGCTCCATACTCAGAACGCTTATGACGATAATCGCGACTACTCTGATTGGGACTAACTACCTCAACTACTAACAAAGGTGATGGCATTTCAGACATAACTGTTGAGCGTTTTGCGCCTTCCATTGCGATCGCTAAATCCTCAGAAAATACTACTAAGTCTGGAACTCTCACCCGCGAACCAGTGGTGACAATTTCTGTTTTCATCGATAATCTATACGCAGGGACTCCCTGTTGTAAAAAACAAGCAAGGAGAAACATAGCAATCCGTCGATTAATTTCGCTCTCAGCCGTCATTAAGATTAAGTCTCCATCTTCCAACTCATACATCGCGTCAGTGCCATCATCATAGTTAAAGAACTCCTCAAGAGTCATTGTCAATGATGAATTTTTATCTAATGTGACTGTCATAATCGCCTTACCTGTCAGTAACAAAATCAATAGCTTGTTCTATTGTGACAAAAAAAGAGGCGACGCATTGCGTCGCCTCTTTTTTAGATTGCTGCGAGCAAAGCTTCCCCCATTGCCACGCAGCCCAATCTTTCGCAACCATCTGCCATGATGTCGCCTGTACGTTTACCCGAGTCGAGAACTCTATTCACCGCCGCCTCGATCGCATCCGCCGCCGCCACTTCATTAAAGGCATAGCGCAACATCATCGCGGCACTCAATACTTGAGCCAGAGGATTAGCTAAATCTTTACCCGCAATATCTGGAGCCGAACCATGGACAGGCTCGTATACGCCCGGGAAGCCAGCTTTACCAAGACTTGCTGATGGCAGCATTCCGATGCTACCTGTCAACATCGCTGCTGCATCGGAGAGAATATCGCCAAATAGATTACTGGTGAGAATCACATCAAACTGTCTAGGATTGCGAATAATCTGCATTGCCGCATTATCAACATACATATGTGATAACTTCACGTCAGGATATTCGCTGGAAATACTAGTTACGCGATCGCGCCATAGTTGTGACACTTCCAAAACATTTGACTTATCGACTGAGCAAAGGTTACCGCCACGTTTTTGAGCTGCTTCAAAGCCAACTCTAGCAATGCGATCGATTTCAGGCTCAGTATAAACCATCGTATTAAAGCCGCGACGCACGCCATTTTCATCGGTGACAATGCCCTTAGGTTTACCAAAATAAATACCACCTGTCAGTTCACGTACTACCAAAATATCTACGCCTTCGACGACCTCGCGCTTTAAGGTTGACGCATCTATCAACTGAGGTAAAATCTGAGCAGGTCGCAAATTCGCAAATAAGCCCATACCGCTACGTAAGCCTAACAATGCTTGCTCAGGACGTAAATTTGATGGCATTGTGTCCCACTTTTCACCACCGACAGCCGCCAGTAATACGGCATCACTGCTTTTGCAAAGCTGTAAAGTCTCATCAGGTAAAGGATGACCTGTCACATCGATCGCAGCGCCACCAACTAGAGCGGTTTCAAAGGCAAAGGTAATATCAAATTTGGGTGCGATCGCCTGTAGCACTGCCACGGCTACCTTCATGATTTCGGGACCAATCCCGTCCCCAGGCAGAAGGGTAATTTTATAGTTTTTAGGCATTACAACAAAATATAAAAACAGATTTTCTAACATAACATTGTAATGATCGCCTTATTCAAAAATGAAAGGCGGCTCAAATTTGGTCTTTTGCATTGCCTCTCATTTTTGATTTTATGTTTTGACTCCTATGGCGAAACTAAGCTTTTTTCAGAAATGCGATCGCTTCTACATGAGAAGTTTGTGGGAAAAAATCAATCGGTTGAATGCGCGTGAGTTGATAGCGATTACCTTCGCATAGCAGCTTAAGATCTCTCGCCTGTGTCGCAGGATTGCAACTTACATAGACAAGGCGATCAACATGCTTCTCGCGCAGATATTCAATTACTTCAGGTTCGCAACCTCTGCGTGGAGGATCAAGAATTACGATATCGGGCTGCAAATTGAGCGTACTGATTAGTTCTTCAACTTTGCCAGTATGAAAAACCACATTGTCAATGC
>CASBRC010000032.1 GCA_949128015.1 Synechococcales cyanobacterium PMM_0003 | reverse complement strand
GCCAATACACAGAAATTGCTCCCTGATGGCGGCAAAAAAGGCTCCACCGACTCGTAATTCTTCACATTATCCAAAATCACCAACATCCTTTTCCCTTCCTGCCCACCCTTCTTCGCATCAGAATGCAGATGTAAATCTAGGCATTTCCAGCAATAAGCCGCCAACTTCTCCGCCGAGTCCAGATCGTCAGGCATTTTCTGATCTAGCTGCACCCGCACAAATTCTTGCAACTGGAGCGCAATATCATTACTTGCTTGTAACCAACAAACCCCACCGCGATAGTCTGACAACACATGACGCAGCGCATATTGAATCGACAGTTCCGTTTTCCCCACACCGCCCATACCCTTTACATAAGCCGAAACCGCCACCCGTTGATTTTGCATCAAAAGTTCATGGACTCGCGCTAAGTCATCTTCCCGCCCCGCAAAAAAAGTCACACTAGTCGGCGGCAAATTCAGCAAAATCCCCGCTTGCTTCACCTCTTGCAAAATCTGAGTGATATTTTGAGTAATATTTTGCGTGATGCTCTCAATATTTATATCCCGTCCAGCACTAAGATCGCTTGCGGCTATTTGTGAATTTTGCGGTTGTTCTGTCATGACATATTTACCAGCGCCGTATAAGGCAACCAAGGATTAAGGGGATTTATATGAAAAAAATACCAACATTCGTAGGGGTTAAGCATTTGCGTGACCATATCTCAACTCAACACCGAAACCTCACTTCGCAAATGCTTAACCCTCTTCGCCACCATATCTCAACTCAACACCGAAATCTCACTTTGCAAATGCTTAACCCTCTTTGTCGCCATATCTCAACTCATCACCGAAATCTCACTTCGCAAATGCTTAACCCTCTTCGCTTTAAACGATAAATTGTCCCTGCGTTGTGAGGCTTGGGCGAAGCATTCCCAAACAAGGAATCTTAGAATTTATAGGTATCGGTGGGAATGCTTCGCCCCTACGAATATCAACTATTTTACGCCTCCTGCGACAGATCACCCAGATCAATATCACCTGTAATTTTCACATTTTTCAGCATCGTCTGCTCCACCTCACTATTACCCGTAGGAGCCTTTTGCTTTAGCGATTTAACCTTTAGGCTACGACCCTCAAGATCGATCGCCATCACCTGCACGATCTTGCGAGTGCTTTCCTCATTCATCTTCGCCCTTAATATGGCATTTTCCTCAGCATCAGCCGCCGCCGCCATTTCTGCAAAAATGGGATCGATGGGTAGCGACTCCAATACCGCCTTGCCCAAATGCAACACCTCACGATCGCCAGATTCTAACTGCCCCGCGATTTCAGGCGAATGCTCACGAATTTTTGCGATCGCATTCCTCGTTTTTGCCAGCGTCGCCTCACCAAATTTCTCGCCCGTCTTTTCTAACGCCTTTGTAAAAAAGATCGTCGCGATCGCTATCGCAATAGTCAGTGGCTCCATAAGACTTTTCCAATAATGACAAGCTTATTATGAAGCCAAAAAATGAGAGACGGTGCTTTGCACCGCCTCTCATTTTTTGGGTTTAGCACGATTGCGATCGCACTGCACATTCAGACGGTAACAAATCTGGGTAAAATCTGGATAGTACCAGTTAATTCAAATATTACATATGCCAGAAAAAAACGCTAACCCACCGCAAATAAGCCAATCGGCTAATGAGGCAGTATTTAATGAGGTGCTAAAGAGTATAGATATCGATCCTGCTTTGCTAGCTGAACTCGGTGAAGTCACAAGCGATCCCGAACAAGCGATCGATACGGCGATCCGTCAATGGTTGCAGCGTCGAGCGATCAAAGAAGCCGATCGCTCACGTCCACTCACCATGAACCCTGTTGTACCGCCACGCGGCGAATGGAACGATTAGTTGATGATTAAGCAAGCTTAAGTAGGATTTATGCAAGATTTTTGGCTACTCAACGGCTTCTTTTTGGCATTAGGGCTGACCCATATCATTGTTGCCCTAATTTTCATTTTTAGAGCAAAGCCCCGCAATCTCAGAAACCGCAGTGAATTGACGATGAAACAAAGCAAGCCAACTATCTCGAAGAAGATGATTGGCTATAATCTTTTAGTAACTGGATTACTAATTAGTCTTACAGCGACCTTAATTTTAATATTGGGTCAATCTATCAATTTATTAGTGTTAGCAGCTATAAATCTTGCAGTTACCTTTCTCGCACTGAGACTCAATCTATTTGATGACGCAGAGATCGCTTCTATGAAGACTATCAACACCAATGAAAATGAACAATTCTCAGAGAATTTGCCAAGTAGAGAGATCAGCAGAGAGATGATTAGCTCGATCGATACCCTGTCAACTGAAATTGCTCTGATTACGGCTCCAAGTGAAAGTGTCAATCAAAGCGCCAATCAAACTACAACAGCCTATAAACCTTGTATAGAGATTGCCCCTGATTTACTTGCCGAACTAACCGAAATATCTAGCGATCCGACAGCGACTGTGGATGAAGCAATTCGCTGGTGGTTACGCCGTCGTCTAGTTGATGATGATTCTATCAACCCTAGTCGTAAAAGTTTACGCTCTAATGAATCTTGGCGCGCACAGCAACAAAGCTGGAATGATTAGTGATGAGCGCTTTTGATACAGTCTTGGGTCAAACTCAGGCGATCGCATTATTAAAGGCTGCCATCAAACGCGATCGCATTGCGCCAGCATACTTATTTGCGGGTACTAGTGGCGTAGGGCGTAGCAAAACCGCTTTAGCCTTTGCCGAAATTTTATTAGGCGATCGCAAATCAGCAAACCGAATTAGCGATCGCAATCATCCTGACTTGCTATGGGTGGAGCCGACTTATTTGGATAAGGGCAAAATGCTCACCGCCAAAGAAGCTGATGCCGCAGGGCTAAAGCGCCGAGCCTTGCCCCAGATCAGGATTGAGCAAGTCCGCGAAATTGGCGAATTTGTCAGCCGATCGCCTCTCGAATGCAAGCGATCAGTCGTTATCCTCGAAGAGGCGCAATCGATGGCAGAGTCTGCTGCTAATAGTTTACTTAAAACTTTAGAAGAGCCTCTTTACGCGACGATTATTTTGATCGTCCCTGATGCTGGCTCGATTTTGCCGACTCTAGTTTCGCGATGCCAACGCATCCCCTTTACTAGACTTAATCAATCACAGATGCAAGAAGTCCTTACCCGTGAAGGTCATACTGATATTCCGCCCGAAGTAGTATCTCTCGCACAAGGATCGGCTGGTAATGCGATCGAGTCTTTTGATCGATTCAAAAGTATTCCCGCCGAGTTATTAACTTCAGTGCGCCAAATTCCTAAAGATGCCAAAAGCGCCATGACGATCGCGAAACAAATTACCAAAGAACTAGATGTGGACTTACAATTGTGGTTGATTGATTATTTGCAAAATTATTTTTGGGAACAGCAAAGAGCCAAGTCAGTTTTGCAGCATCTCGACAAAGCGAGAGAGTTGATCGCCCGTTATGTGCAGCCAAGACTAGTTTGGGAAGTAACGCTTCTGCAAATTGCAGGAAAGATTTAAAGCCTCAATAGGCTTTAAAGGTTACAGAGAGATCTTTGAAAGTGCTGCTTCGCGGCACTTTCAAAGATCTCTCTGGGTTTCATGGCAGCGCAAAGCGCTGTAACGCGATCGCACAGCTAATCTCTAACTGAGATAAAATC
>CASBRC010000031.1 GCA_949128015.1 Synechococcales cyanobacterium PMM_0003 | reverse complement strand
TTGTTGCGCCAATCGAGGATTCACCTGCATCGCGTGCTGGCGTTCTGACTAAAGACATCATTACCTCGATCGCAAATAAATCGACTGATGGTATGGACATTAACCAAGCAGTCGCCTTAATTCGTGGGCCGGCTGGCACAAAAGTTAAACTGGGGATCAAGCGTGGCGATAAGCAGTTTGATATTGAGCTAGAGAGAGCCAAGATCGAGATCCATCCAGTCAAGGCAGAATTACGCGATACCAATATTGGCAAGGTTGGCTATATTAGCTTGCGTCAGTTTAATGCCAATGCTGCAAGTGACATGCGTAAGGCAATTCAAGATCATGTCAGCAAAGGTGCGGTTGGATTTATATTAGATTTGCGATCTAACCCTGGTGGACTGCTTTATTCCAGTGCCGAAATTGCGCGGATGTGGCTCGATAACGCCACCATCGTTTCCACGATCGATCGCAAGGGCGAAAGTGAGCGTCTAACCGCAAACCGTCAAGCTCTCACAAATAAACCCCTTGTAGTTTTAGTTGACGGTGGTTCGGCAAGTGCTAGCGAAATTTTGTCTGGCGCTTTGCAAGATAATAAGCGGGCTATAATTGTTGGCACAAAGACTTTCGGTAAAGGCTTAGTGCAGTCAGTACATTCCTTAAGTGATGGTTCTGGTATGGCAGTAACGATCGCTAAGTACTACACCCCAAGTGGTCGCGACATTAACCATATGGGCATTTTGCCTGATCGCATAGTTGAGCTAACCAAGGACGATCTTGAAAGGCTGAATAAAAATCGTGATCTAGTCGGTACAGCTTCTGACCCACAGTTTGCGAAAGCGATCGATATTTTATCGGGTGAGCTGAAAAGCGTCAGTTCTCGCTAAAACATAAAGTAACGCAAAGTGTTACTTTATGTAAATCGACAAAAAAGTCGGGCTTTGCCCGACTTTTTTGTTAGGAATCCATATGGCGAGTCAGTATCGCTTCCATCGTGCTTTCTAGATTTTGCCCCGCAATGAGGCCACTAGCTAAAGAGTAAGTATTAATATCCCGTCGGTACAGAGTCTGAAAACCTGTTCGCATTTTTTTGTCCCCCATTACCCAGTAACGTTGAGTAATTGAATCTGGTCCAATCATGCCTTCTCCCTCAACTTTGCCTAAAAAGTTGTCATCCATCACGAATGTAAAACGACGCTCATCAGAATCAATTCTACCTTTGTAAGTCATTGTCAATTCTTCGCGATCGCAATCGGGAAAGGTCAACTTTGTGACCATCGTAAACCAAAAATTATCTCTTGACCAACCTACTAAAGTCCTACCCTTAACTCGAATTGGCATGGAGTCTCTCTCTATCCAATTGCCTTCGAGAGTCCATTTCCCCGGCTGCACTAAAAAAGTATGGGCCACAATTTTCGTTGCTCAGTTTATTACTTACTATTTCTTATTTTATACTTTAATCAACTAAGCCCGATCTCAAAGCCAAAACTGCTGCTTGTACGCGATCATCAACAGATAATTTATTCATAATGCCCCGTACATGAGTTTTTATGGTGTTAGGGCTTAAGTAAAGCACTTTCGCAATTTCAGGGTTACTCTTGCCCTCAACTATTAATTTAAGAACCTCCAACTCCCGTTGTGATAGATGCGAAGTTTTTTCAGTTTGACTCGGAGGCTTGAGATGATCCATTACTTTGCGAGCAACTTGAGGATCGAGATAGGTAGCTCCATCCTTGGCGGCGGCAAAAGCTGCCAAAAGACTTTCAGTAGTTGTACCTTTAACGCAGTAGGCATCAGCGCCGCTAGATAGCGCTGCGATAATTTCTGTATCATCTGTATGTGAGCTAAGCATCACAATATGCACATTAGGCGAGGCAGCTTTGATCTTTTTGGTAGCCGAAATTCCATCAAGTCTCGGTAGCCCAATATCCATCACGATAATGTCAGGATGTAATTCCTGCGCCATCTTTACACCGATATAGCCATCTTCTGCGATGCCAACTACGGTGATATTTGGTTGTTGAGAGAGTGATTGCTCTAATCCAAGTTGGATCAGTGGATCATCTTCAACAATTAGAACTTTCAAAGGTGTAGATGCCGTGGCAACTGTCATAATTCTAAATTTCTCTAAATTTAGTTTGAATGCTTTGCATTATAGCGGTTTTCAGAGCGTGTTTAAGAAGTTTGAAATTTAGCAAAAAGTTCTACTTGATCCCCTCAATCTCCCCTAATAAGAGGGATTGAGGGGATCGATCTTCTTTCCCCTGATTAAGGAGATCTGGGAGGATCGCAAACTTCTCAAACACTCTCTTAGAGACAAATAGATTTTATTCATTGAGAAAAGGAGGCAATCAATGTAGCAATTCTCATTATGAAACCAATTTTGGTGGTTCCAGCGCCTTCGGCGCTGGAACCACCAAAATTGGTTTTTTGAAAGCCCGCCAACGGCGGGCTTTCAAAAAACCAATTTTTATAATGAGAATTGCTGCTCTCATTGAGGAGTTTGTTTATTTACTGTTTGCTGCTTGTCAAATCCAAGGTGTCGGAATCGAACCGACATATCAACGATTATGAGTCGTTTGCTTTACCAGTCAGCCAACCTTGGGAATATTGTGATTATAACCGTAAGTATTATATGCTATCAAGCAAGTTACCTAATAGGTTACTTAATAGCAATTATTAGCTAAACAAGTTTGTGATGGCAACACCCCAAAGACAAAAGCAGCTCAGCAAGAAAAAAAAGCCACCCAAGAAATTTAGACTAAGTTATAGTCTGGTGCTGCTGTTTGGCATGATCGTTGTAGGCGCTGTGGCTGGTCTGATTTCCTATGGATTTGGAAAACAAGCATTAGAGGGCGTTAACCCCTCGCCTGCGGGAATAAAGCTACCTAGAGCTAGCCCAGCCGCGAAACCTAAAGATACCAATAAAGCAACGCCACAAAGTCAAAATGATGGCAAAACATCTTTCTTTTTAGATGAAGCTGAAGTTATTGCCGAGATGCAAGTCCGATCGCAACAGGAATTAGGCGAGCTGACTCGACCAGCTTTTGTAGCAAAGGCAAATATTAGCGATCGCAAAAGAATTTACACTAGAGTTGACCGCGCATATAACTCTATGCGCGATCCTTTAGCCGTTTCCGCTAATGTTGATGAACGTATCGCCGCAAGAATAGCAGCTATAAGGCAAAGGGTTTATACCAGAAGCCGAGCTTACGAAAATAATTTTGATCGCCCCGTTGCAAATAGGACTAGCACGATGACCACTTTGTCATCTACACCCGTAGAACTAGAGCCTATTCACAGTCGATGGGATAATCGTGACAATGATTTAGTCAGTCCCAGCAAAGGTAATGTCGAGTTCATCGAGGCTAAGCCTCAGCCAACGAGTAGCTTTATTGTTGACGAGAAAAAACCATCTGATGTTGCTGAAGGAAATCAGCGCTAATAAAACCAAAAGCGTTGCTTCGCAACGCTTTTGGTTTTTATAACGGTTTGCTTTGCAAGCCGTTTCTGTTAGATGATTCTAGATTGACGGTTAGAGCGAAACGAAAATCTTTGGGGAGAGAGATTGCCTGTAGCGATCTCTTTTCTGGCTAGTTCAGCTCGTTCGCGTGATTTAGTCATGGCACTTGTACCGCCAAAGGTTTCGCGCAGAGTTAGATAATTTTGAATAATCAGGGCTTCATTATCGATAGAGCTTTGAGCAACTTGAGCAGGAGTTAAACGCGATCGCGCGATCGCATCGGCAACACAGGGAATCACATGGCTAGGACGATTGACATGGTGATCGAGCAGTAAAGCTACTGCAAATTCTGAGCTTAATAGTTGCGAAAGGGTAAAGCCTTGCAAGGTTTGGGTGGGGGTGAAGTAAAAGCGATCCAGTCGTGAAATCGCGTGGAGGACTTGTACTGATTGCACTAGGGCATCCATCCCTGCGATCGCAAACCGCAACGCCCAAATTGGTTGCCGCATCAGGTTTTTATCGACTGCATTAACTAGACGAGTACCATTGAGCGAGAGCCAACCCGTGTTGCCATCTAAAGAACTAGTATCGATCCCAAATTGTCCAAAATAATATTGAAATTCTGATGGATATCGTTTTTTTATGTTAATAAGCAAAGCTGGCAATTCACCTTGCTGTCCTGCTGATCCAAGTGTCCATTGTAATATGCCAAAACTTAAGTACTGACTGTCCCATGTGTTGATGGCATCAAGGCTACCTTCATTGGCTGACGTTACTAACATCACTTTGATTTCTGAGGGACTCATTTGTACTTGTTGCAGTAAACCCGACCCAAAGGCAATAAAGTCACGCAGTTTAAAAATTCCCAGCCGATATAGTCCTAGATCTCTAGTTTTAGCAAATCGCTCTTGCTGACCTGTATTTAACAGCTTGGCAATTACATCACTGCCAACAGTAGTAAAGGAAATTGCAATTTTATTGGGCGGATAGACTCCCTGCAAAGTATTTCTCACCATCGCAACTTCAGGCGGTTGAGAGATTGGCGGACTTACAGCAGTTGGGATCCGCAGCCTTTGACCTATTTGCAGAGATGCGGGATTGGTAATGTTATTAATACGGGCAATTTCGCGCCAATCACCATTGACACCCAAAAAGCGTTTTGCGATCGCAGATAGCGTATCTCCAGCTCTAACAATATATTCCTGCATAGCTATCTCACAAATCGAACGACTCAAACTCTACTTGTTTGAAGAGCATATTACGATCAATTGCTGAGAAAACTTTATTATTTGCCTTGTCAGAATTTAAACAATCACAAATTAGTTTCGCGACATCCGCACGATGAATAATTCCCGAAACTGTGGGATCTTCCGTAAGTACCGCATTGCCTGTCGCTACTTCCGATTTCAATCCCCCTGGACGAATAATCGTGTAAGTTAAGCCACTAGCCACCAAATGCTGCTCGGCTTTTGCTTTTTCTTGGAGAATTGCGCCTAAAGTCAGCAAAACTTGTGGGGCAAGAGCGACAACACTGTTGCCACTACCAATCGAAGAAACGAGAATAAATTTTTTGACTCCCGCTTTGACGGCGACATCAACTAAATTTTTATTACCTTCACAGTCAGCACGTTCATTGCGATCGCTGGGTAGACCGCCCATTGTTGTAATCACTACATCGATTGCACCTGACTGCAACATCGCCGATTCGATGTCAGCAGCGTTCAGGGCATCCCCAAACACTACCTTTGCGCCCAAGGACTCTAGTTCAACAGCGTAGGTAGGATTACGGAGGAGTACAGTGAGATTTACAGATGGTGGCTCATTCTCTAGTAACAGCTTGGCAACCTCGCGCCCAACACCTCGACTAGAACCAGCTAAAAAGATATTCTGCATAATTTTTTTAACAAAAAGTGCTGCTCCGCAGCACTTTTTTATATTGATTAGACTTTATTGCGATCGGTAAAAATTTCATAACCAGTCTCGGTTACTAAAACTGTATGCTCAAATTGAGCCGAGAGTTGATTGTCTACAGTTACGGCTGTCCACTTATCAGCCAAAATTCTGACCCGCTTTGATCCCGCATTCAAAATTGGCTCGATCGCCAAAGTCATCCCTGGACGAAAGCGCACATTTGGCAACTGATGGGTGCGGAAATTAAATACTGAAGGCTCTTCGTGGAGATTACGTCCCACCCCATGTCCAGTAAAATCTTCAACGATCGCAAAACCATTTGCTTTAACATGATCCTCGATCGCCCCAGCCAAGTCGAGCATACAATTACCTGGCTTAACCTGTTCAATCCCCTTATACAGAGCCTCTTCCGCCACACGCATCAACTTAGCAGCCTTCTCGCTAACATTACCAACTGCTACTGTAATGCAAGAATCACCATGAAATCCATTTTTAAAAGCACCCGTATCAACCTTCACTAAATCGCCGAGCTTGATCACTTTCCTAGAATTAGGTATACCATGCACAACTTCATTATTAATACTAGAACAAATGCTAGCAGGGAAGCCACAATATCCCTTGAAGCTAGGGACAGCACCCATTTCTCGAATCCGCTTCTCCGCATGAGCATCAAGATCCATGGTGGTCATGCCTGGAGCAATCAACTCCGAAATCTCCTTGAGTACAGTTGCCACAATCCGAGATGACTCACGCATATAGTCCAACTCACGTTGAGACTTGATTTCGATGCCTTTAGTTTGCTTAGGAGCTGATTGCTTAGAAACTTTTTGGCTTTCTGCGCTTGGCTTAGTTCGCAGCGCACTGAGAATATTCATTAATTATTTGAGGATAGTATTTACAAGGGCTAATATATTTCTAACCTATTAAGTAACAGGATTGGTTATTTCTAGGTCAAATTGCAGAATTTGAATAGAAAAAAGCTCCTCTTCAAACCTGCCCCCTTAACTACAGCAATTTTCGAGGTTCAACTATGACGCAATCTGGGATGCCTCCCGTACCACCGCCTTCCTCTGGTGGCGGTCTACCACAGCCACGTACAACTCCCACTGCACCACCCCACGCTCAGCAGCGTGTCGCGCCTCCGACCAACCCTCAAGCACCTCCCAACCCTCAAGCACAGGCCGCTCAACAAGCTCGTGCAGCGATGACTCCAGCGCAACTACAACAAGCGCAAGCTGCTCAAAAAGCCCGTGCGGCGGCGGCTGCGCGTCAAGCTCAGATATCAATTCCTACAGATACACAAGTTACTAGTGTTCCACCACCACCAAATCCACGTCCGCCAATTCGTCCAGGTCCACCGCCAAACTTACCAGGGCTAGGTGTACCATCGATTTTACAACGGAGTACAGGACAACCAACCCTTGCTCAAATTGTTAGAGATGCTCATGAGCAGGGATGTTCTGATGTTCATGCTGGTGTGAATGAACCAGTCCGATTTCGGAGTCGAGGCTTAATGGTGACACAGGAGCAATATCCAGTGCCAGACAAGCAAACCTTTGAGACTTGGATGACCGAAATTATGGATGACAAGCAAATCCAACAATTTCGGGACACCCTAGAGTTTGACGGTGCAACTCAGTATGAGTTCGCCCGTTGTCGGATCAATGTTTTTGATTCGTTACGTGGCTATGCAATGGTATTGCGACTGATTCCCCTAAAGATTTTGTCGATCGATCAGCTTGGTTTGCCAGAAGTATTCCGTGAGCTTTGCTATACCCACAAAGGACTGATTCTGGTAACTGGTCCAACTGGATCAGGCAAGTCAACTACATTGGCTGCCATGGTGGACTTCATCAATACAGAAATGCAAAAGCATTTAATTTCCATTGAAGATCCGATTGAATTTGTGCATCAGAGCAAAAAAGCACTAATCAAGCAACGGGAAGTTGGTATCCATACCCTCAAGTTTGACAATGCCCTCAAAGCATGTCTACGTGAAGATCCTGATATTATCCTGATTGGGGAAATGCGTGACAAAGAAACTGTGAATACAGCACTTAAAGCTGCTCAAACAGGGCACTTAGTTTTCGGAACGTTGCATACTAACAGTGCGGTTAAAACGATCGAGCGGATTCTTAACCTTTATGAGCCTGAGCAACAAGCTCCCATGAGAGTTCAAGTTTCAGAATCTTTGGTAGGAGTTATTGCTCAATCCTTAGTGCGAACCACTGATGGTAAACGAGCTGCGGTTCATGAAATCATGATCAATACTGATGCTGTGCGTGACTATATCAAGCGCGGTGAAGTAGATGAGATTGAAGCTCTGATTCCTAAATGTACATATGAAGGAATGGTAAACATGAACCAATCACTTTATAAGCTCTACGAAGATGGTCGGATTACCGAAGAAACCGCCGTAGAGAACTCTCCCAAGCCCAACGAAATGGCGCAAATGTTACGTGGTCGCATGTAAAGCAAGCATAAAAAAAAGATGTATCGCAGTGCGATACATCTTTTTTTTATGCTTGCTTTAGGCATTGTCTCGCAATACATAGCCTACTCCTCTAACTGTATGTAATATTCGTTTAGAATTACTGATTTCTAATTTGATGCGTAAAGCTCGAATGTAGACTTCGATAATATTGGATTCACCCATAAAGTCGTATCCCCATACAGATTCTAAAATTTGATCGCGAGTTAATACTTGCTGAGAATGGCGCATCATGAATTCCAGTAGATCGAACTCTTTGGCAGTGAGTTCAATCTTTTGACCTGCGCGGTAGACTTCCCGTGAAGCATGACTTAAGGTGAGGTCTTCAAATTGAATGAGATCGGCAACTTCAGGATACATTCGTCGCATTCTTGCCTTGATTCTGGCAAGTAATTCTTCAATACTAAAAGGCTTGATCAGATAGTCATCAGCTCCCGCATTCAACCCTGTAACCCGATCGCTAATTTCATCTCTAGCCGTCAACATGATGATCGGTACTCGCACACCCGTCTTGCGGAGCCGCGTACAAACATCGAGTCCTGATATTTCGGGTAACATCCAATCCAAAATCACTAGATCGGGCTGGGTATCACGGGCGATGGTTAATCCATCTAAACCATTGGTCGCGACTGTCACCTGATAGCCTTCTAAGCTCAGTTCTGAGGCGATAAATTGTGACAATTTAGGATCGTCTTCCACTAATAGAATGCGATCGTTCATGGCTGAGATTTCCAGATCGGTAAGGTGATTGTAAAAATGCTACCTTCATTCGGTTTCGATCGCAGAGAGATTTTACCATTCATGCCTTCAATTAGACTTTTGGAAATCGCTAGCCCTAGCCCAGTGCCATCTCTAGAGCGTGTAGAAGCATCATCAGTGCGATAAAAGCGCTCAAAAATCCGTTGTTGATGCTGCAAAGAGATACCAATTCCGCGATCGCATACATGAATAATCGTTTGCTCCTCGTTAATATCCAGTTTAATCTCCACAGGTTCAGACGAATATTTAATGGCGTTATCAACTAAATTAATTAATACTTGCTGAAGTCGATCTTGATCGGCAAGCGCGACAATATCTTCATCAACGGGAACTAATTTCACAATGCGATCGCTGACTTTGGCACTCATTGCGGCTACTTCGGCAACCAATGTGTTTAAGAAGACTGGAGCTTGGCGAAAGTGTAAATTGCCACTGTCAGCCCTAGCTAAGTCGAGTAAGTCTTGGAGCATTTGGATTGTGCGTTCGGTCTCGGCACTTGCAGTCTCTAGGGCTTGTTTTTGATAAATGCTGAGGTTGTCACCTCGCCTCAGTAAGCTTTGTAAATAACCATCAATGATGGTTAATGGGGTGCGTAGTTCATGGGAAACATTGCCGACAAATTGGCGTTGCTGCTCCCATGAACTAGATAGACGTAACAGCATTTCGTTAAAAGCTTGAGCGAGTCCGCGAATCTCATCAGGAGCTTGAGCAAGTTCTAGTTTGGCGGAATTTAAATCTTCAAAAGAAACTGTGCTAGCAATTTCGCTCATGTGTGCTAATGGATAGAGCGCTTTACGAATGCGATGGGCGATCGCCACAATCAAGATAAATATCGCCAAAATACTGACAATAATTAAGCCATAGATGCCATTACTAAGCTGACCTTTCTCAGTGGTTATATCTTGTGAGAGATAGACTGTAGCAACTGATTTCCCTTTAATCATCAATGGCGTACCGCACATCACCACATAGCGATCGCCAAATTTAATCACCTGTGGGCTGTCTGGTATCTGTGTGGTGGCAATAATATTGCTCGGATCTGTCTCTGAACTACTGTTTTGAACTGATTTAGCAAGCATCTGTCCATCGGGACTCTGCACTAAAATTGATAATCCTGAAGTCGAAACTTTGGAAGTTGTCCGCTCGATTCCAGTCTGAAGATCCCCCATTTCCATATACATAG
>CASBRC010000030.1 GCA_949128015.1 Synechococcales cyanobacterium PMM_0003 | reverse complement strand
GTCTCAATAATTGCTCGGTTGGTTATTTCGCTTTTTTTGAGGGCGGCTTCCGCTTGTTTGCGATCGCTAATATTACGGATCATAAATAGCACTTCATCGTCACCAGTTTTAATGACTCTCACCTCTTCATCTTGGAGGCGATCGCCTACTTGGATTTGTTGTTCATACACCTGCAATTCCCCTGTTCGCAATGCTTGCTGCATAGAGTCAGACTGTTGTTTGGCAATCTCTGGTGGCATCAGATCTGTCATCGCCTGACCAGTAGGATCAAAGTATTGTGGCAACATCCCAAAATCTCGATTAGCAACAAACCCGCGATAAATTCCATCAGATCCTACCCGAAACATGAGATCGGGAATTGCAGCTAAAATTGCTCGGCTTTGAAACTCACTTCGATTGAGAGCAAGTTCGGCTTGTTTGCGATCGCTAACATCGCGCACTAATAATAGCACTTCATCTTCGCTATAGGGAACAACCCGTACTTCTTCGATCTGGATTCTGTCTTCAATGGAAAGATCTTGCTCGTAAGTCTGAATGACATTAGTTTGCAGAGCTAATTGGATAAAATCTAGGCGTTTTTGTGCCTCATTATGAGGAAGCGACTCAGAAATATGGGTTCCAATCATTTCATCAATATCCCCAACAACACGAAAGTTTGAGTTGGCTACAAATTCTAAATAGATCCCCGATCGACTAATCCGCATAATTAAGTCAGGGATAACACTAATTAAGGCTCGTTGATTGGCTTCACTTTGTTTGAGGGAAATTTCTGCTTGTTTGCGATCGCTAATATCAGTCAGAGTACCTATATAGCCAAGTACTTCTCCATTATCATCGCGTTCAGCAATGCATTGTCCATATACCCACACCACCGTCCCATCAGCATGTTGAAAGCGATACTCAAGCTGAAAGGGGCTATAATTATCTTGGATCGATTGTTGCCACGCCCCTATAAGCATCTCGCGATCATCTAGATAAATTGTTTCTTGCCACCCCTCGCTAAGTGAAGCATCCAGAGTAAGCCCAATAATCTGACAACAGCGATCGTTAACATAAATACATTGCCCCCCTCTATCTGTGCGAAAAATACCCACAGGAGCGGATGAAGCTAGAGAATTATAACGCTGTTCACTTTCACTTAAAAGTATTGATGCTCGTTGCTGTTCTGATTGTAAATGATGGATTTCTGCTTGTAGTTGACTTGTCCGCGCTATGCGATCGCAAACTTGATGCACACAGTCCGACAGAGAGATCTCAGTGATATCTTCTTTGATCAGATAATCTACTGCCCCCAGTTTCATCGCTCTCGCCGCCATCCCCTCATTACTCTGTTCTGTCAGCACGATTACAGGTAAATTCGCATCCTCAGTATTATTTGCGATCGCAGCTATAAATCCCAACCCATCGGGTAAATTTAGATCTAGTAGCACCATCTCTGGACTTTGCGATCGGCATAGATTTAGCCCCTCTTCTATGGTCTCAGTCTCAAGGAAGCAATAGCTCCGCGCCCCATCTACCACATTCGATTGTAAATATTGAACATAGAGATCCCGATCAACCTTATGAGCAGCCACGATCAGAATTGTGATTGTGGACAGCAAAGTTGGAAGATAGCGATTATTTCCTGTCTCTTGGAGGATTGACTTCAGGAATGGGTTTGACATAGTCATACTGAGTAAAAAGTGAAGCCAATTATTATGATAATAGTGCAGCTAATAATTGTTCAATATTATAGGTCAATTATTTCAGCTTCAATAGCTTAGCAATATTAAACTCAAAAAGCTATAGCACATGCGCAGCGTGCGCTATAGCTTTTTGGGTTTAGATAAACACCATGGGCTTATTCTTAAATGGAGCGAAAGCTTCCGCGTCGAAGCGATAGAGACTAGCAGGGCGACCTGCTCCCCTTGAAGTTTTAAGCCCAGTATCGCTAAGGAATCCTAACTTTAATAAACGGGTTCGGAAATTAGAGTAGTCTGAAAAATTCTCACCAAGTACCGTTGTGTAGAGTTGATAGAGATCGCTGAGAGTGAAGGCTTCGGGCAGAACATCAAAGGCAACAGGGCTATATTCGAGTTTATTACGAAGGCGGCGATGTCCGTATTCAAGAATGCGATTATGATCGAAGGCGAGTTCAGGAACTTGCTTGACAGGATACCATGCGATGCCACTGACTCCATCGGCGATTAGCTCTGCTTGGGAGAATGGAACTAGGGCAAAATAACTAACAGATAGATAGCGGACTGCATAACTATCGGGAGCTTCACGAGGATCGCGTCCAATATCGCCAAAGGTGAAGAGTTGTTCTAGATAGAGATTTTTGGCGCGGATTTTTTCGGAGAGGATGCGATAAGCCGATTCTTCAGGAGATTCGCCTTGACGCACGAGCGTCCCCGGTAGACACCAGCGATCGCGATATGGCTCATGTTGGCGCATCACAAGTAGCACCAATAGACGATTCTGCTCAGTGTCTACCGAAAATATGACATTATCGACACCGACTTTAAAGTCTGCTAATGGTTTTTGGGCTGCTATGGTGCGGGACTTGTCTGCCATGCGTACAGTAATTTTTGTTGGATATATGCTGCGACTGTGGGTATTATGACTGAACTGTTGCCATTGTTGCGATAGTCTGACGAAGAAACGTTAGGTATCGATGTGGAGTCAGGTGCGATCGCAACTTCAGTACCCATATTTACAAGGCGTTCGACATCTTCTAGGGCAATGGGTACGCCTTGACGTGGCACGACTAGCAGCTTGACCTGCTTGAGCAAGTCTTGGGCGCGATACCAAGTTGGCAACTGCTGAACCAGATCGCCACCAATGACGAGAGTAAAATTAGCATCTTGCCATATTTGTTTGGCTTGTTCGACGGTGTTAACCGTGCGTGGATTGCTAATTTCAGGATGTAGGGCAATTGTGAGTGCGGGTGGTTGGATGGCGGCGATGGTTAGCTCCATCATGGCAATGCGATCGCAAAGCTCAGCCTGATGACTTTTAAATGGGTTATCGGATACCCAAACAATTGTGCGATCGTAATTGTCATCCAGCCATTGCAAGATCTGTTGATGTCCGATGCTAGGTGGATCGGCGCTAGTTCCAAAGAGTGCGATGTTCATTTTTGGTAATTGCTAATTTCGTGTAGGCTATATATTAGTAAGCTATCTTGATCGCTCTTTGTTGAGTTTGATGCGTTATGGAAAAAGTAATTGCTCGATCTGAAGTTATATATGCATTAACTAATCATCATACAGAACTGGAAATGTTAGGCGTAAAGTCTTTGTGTTTATTTGGCTCTGTGGCTAGAGATGAAGCAACACCTAATAGCGATATAGATTTTATAGTCGAGTTTGAACAGTCGGGTGGACTATTTCAGTTACTTCGATTACAACATTTTTTAGAAGATTTGTTTCAGCGAAAAATTGATGTTGGCACAGAAAAATCATTGAGAGAACATTTACGCATACCAGTTACTAAGGATATCGTTCATGTCTTCTAGAAGCTGGCAGTTAAGAATAGGCGATATTTTGGAAGCGATCGCTGACATTGAAAAATGGACGGCAGGTAAGACATGGGTAGAGTTTGAGAAGGATCGTATTCTTGCTCAAGCCGTTTTGTATAAGTTTATCGTTATCGGTGAAGCTGCGGCTAATGTCCCTGAAGAAGTAAAATCTCGATATCCACATCTCCCTTGGCGATTGATAACTGACATGAGAAATGCAATGGCACATGAATATTTTCAAATTGATTTGGAGCGCGTGTGGAAGACTTTGACATACGATCTTTCTCCTTTAGTTGTTGACCTCCAGCAAATCCCAATAGATGAAAGCTTAAATGGGTAGCGATCGCCTGTTGACCTATCTGAATAATAATGCGATCGCACTATAGCAATTCCTTAAATTCATCTCTTGTGATCTGGCAATCTCTGAGAATTTGTGAAAGTAATCCAGTGCCAATATCTTCATTTGAATGAACTGGTACTACTGTACGTCTACCGTCAGAATGAATCAGAATATGATGACTACCTTTAACTCGTGCTACTGAGAAGCCTAGCTTCTGTAAAGTTTTAATAACTTGGTTACCTGTCACACTTGGAAGTTTGCTCATATTTCCACTAGGATTTTTTGAATCCCTACAAATTCTGAGGTTGGACTATCTTGATTCTCAAATTCTAAACATAATTCGGCTGCTTCTTGAATTCGTTCCATAAGAACATCAAGAGATTTTGCTTGGGTATGACAACCTTTTAGATTGGGGATTGAGGCAACAAAGTACCCATCTAAATCTTTTTCAATAACTACGTTAAATTCTCTAATCATTTTAGAATAACTCCTTTAATCTTAACTTGCATGTATTGCTTGCAGATTGATCGTTTAGTTTACTACAGGTCAAATTGTGATGGTGATCGCCTGTTGACCGAGCTAAAAAATAATGCGATCGCCTTTTATTTCATCAATTAATGATTACAGTAACCCCTTCTTTCTTAGCTTATTTAGAGCGTCACCAGCAGCTTCTTTTTCTGCATCTTTTTTGTTGCGTCCTTTACCTTCCCCATATAATTTATCATGAACGTAAACTTTAGATAAGAACTCTGGCGCATGAGATGTTCCCCCTACTTGCTCAGTTTCATATCTTGGGGGAGTTGTAGCTCCATGAGCCTGAACAAATTCTTGGAGTTTGTTTTTAGAATCTATACCTGAGCGAATAACCATTACATCTTTTGGTACAGAGTCAAATAATTGCTCTATCAAAGGGCGAAGTACCTCAATATCGCGATTATGGTCTAGATAATAAGCTCCTACAACTGCTTCAAAAGTACTACTCAGAATGTTGGGATTATTGCGACCACCTTCTTTTCTTGCACCTTGTCCTAAATTGATTTCAAAATCTAGTTCAAGTTTCATAGCAAATCGAGCCAGTTGCTTTTCGTCTACGAGTGCTGAGCGTCTACGAGTCATTTCGTCTTCAGCCATTTCTGGATATTGTCCATATAAATATTCAGCACTAATAAAGCTAAGAAGTGCATCGCCGAGAAATTCTAGTCTTTCATTATGTGCTGATTCGTCAAAACTCTCATTAACATATGAGCGATGAGTAAGCGCACGACGAAGTAATTTCTTGTCATTGAAATTTAAAAGTTTATGCATTTTTGCCAGAAATATTTGTTAAGAATAAATTGTTTTTACAGTCTTAAAACTTAGATCGTTTTAGTTTTTTTACCTAGGTTTTAAGACTGTAAGTCTATTTAGAAGAGTTGTTCAAAGAAGAACTTTTGTTCTTTTGAGGAGGCGGAAAAAGGCTGTTTCCACGAGATTGATTGCACCGTCTACAAGAAAGACGTAAATTCTCCATATTATTAGAGCCGCCTTTGCTTTTAGGCATCAAATGATCTAGTGTCAATATATCCAACGGTAAAAGACACTCACACCAAAAACAACAAGAGCCAAATCCTAGAACATTAGCAAGATGAGATTTCTTGCTTCGTTTTTGCTTAGAAGTCATTTCAGACATGAATTTCCCTGTAGCTAAAATTAATAGCAATGGAATATCAGATACGCAAATACCTCTCCTAACAATGTGGAGAATTATTTAAGTAAATCTTGGTAAACGTCTTAAGCACACTACGCATAAGCCTC
>CASBRC010000029.1 GCA_949128015.1 Synechococcales cyanobacterium PMM_0003 | reverse complement strand
GAGGGGCGGCGTTATCGTGCCATTCGAGAATATATCGAAACCAACGAAAGCAAATGTATTTTGTTGACTGCAACGCCCTATAACAAAACCTATCTTGACTTGTCTTCACAGTTCCAGTTGTTTATCCCAGAGGATCGCAATTTAGGCATCCGACCTGAAAAGTATATAGATTCAATTGGTGGAGAATTAGAGTTTAGAAAAAAGCACCAAGCTGATGTGCGATCGCTAAAAGCTTTTGACTTTAGCGATAATATCGACGACTGGCGCGACCTGATGAGATTGTTTATGGTTAGGCGTACCCGCAGTTTCATCAAAAATAACTATGCTGAACCCAAAGGAGATCCAACTGCACGAAAGTACTTAGAATTTCCTGATGGTACACGCTCCTATTTTCCCAATCGTATACCCAAAACCGCTAAGTTCTCAATTAGCTCAGACAAGGAAGATCTTTATTCTCTGCTTTACAGCGATCGCGTAGTTGATGTGATTAATGCCCTAAATTTACCGCGATATGGTTTAGGTAACTTTGCCATTGATAAGCCTGTTAAATCTCCCACGGATGCAGAACAAAAGATTCTCGATAGCCTGTCCCGCGCTGGAAAGCGGTTAATGGGTTTCTGTCGGACTAACCTATTCAAACGATTAGAAAGCAGTGGTATAGCTTTTTTGCAGTCAATCGATCGACATATCCTGCGAAATTACATTTTTCTCCATGCGATCGCAAATGATTTAGATATTCCCATCGGTACACAGAACGCCGATCTGCTAGATACCAAGAATGTTGATGAGGACTCAGATTCATTAGTATCGACAGATAGCGATGTGGAAGCTGAAGGTGATAGCGCCGATGTGGAAGGCAATGCTGAAGGCGACTATGAAAAACGTGCCAAGTTTGTCTATGAACTCTATGCCAAGAGATATAAAAAAAGGTTTAAGTGGATTCGCTCAAACCTGTTTAAAAAAGACTTAAAAGATGCTTTGCTTACTGATGCTCTAGCCTTAATTCAGGTAATCAGCCTATGTCCAGAGTGGCAAGCCAGCAAAGATCGCAAGTTGGAAACACTGTTAAAGCTGCTAACAGTTGACCATAGCGATCGCAAGGTGCTGATATTTACCCAGTTTGCGGATACTGCCAACTATTTAGGCGAGCAGTTAACTAAATTTGGTGTTGATAAACTTGCCACAGTTACGGGTAGCACCGAAAATCCTACCGAGCTTGCTTATCGGTTTAGTCCAAAAAGTAATAGCCGCTTAGGTGTGGCTGTTAGCGAGTTACGGGTCTTAATAGCTACTGATGTACTTAGTGAAGGTCAGAACTTACAGGATTGCGACATCATTGTTAATTACGATTTGCCTTGGGCAATTATCCGACTCATCCAAAGGGCAGGACGGATCGACCGTATTGGACAGGATTCAGAGCAAATTCTTTGTTACTCGTTTTTACCAGCCGACGGCGTAGAAGACTTAATCAAGCTCAGGAGCCGACTCCGCCAGCGTCTTGAAGAAAATGCTGAGGTTGTCGGTACTGATGAATCGTTCTTTGAAGATGACGAGGCGCGAGTCGTTAGGGACTTGTATAACGAAAAGTCTGGTATCTATGACGAGAGCGATGATGATAACGAAGTCGATCTGACTTCCGAGGCTTTTCAAATCTGGAAAAATGCCACCGATAAAAATCCCAAGCTCAAGAAAATTATTGAGTCATTGCCTAATGTCTCGTATTCAACGCGATCGCATAGTCCCCAACCCACCAAACCTGAAGGGGTAATGATCTATGTCCGCACGGCTGAGGGCAACGATGCCTTAGCCTATATCGATCGCAATGGTAAGAGTGTTACCCAGTCTCAGTTGGCTATTTTGAGATTAGCTGCTTGCGAACCCGATACTCCAGCCATACCACGCGATGAAAAGCACCACGACTTAGTTGCTGATGGGACAAGAATGCTAGTCAAGGAAGAAAAAGATACAGGTGGTTCTCTAGGCAGTTCTAAAAGTGCGAGATTTCGTGCTTATGAGCGATTAAAACGCTATATAGACCACGAACAAATAAGAAACCCTTTATTTGTAACGCCCGATCTGTCCAAAACAGTTGATGAGATTTATCGCTATCCCCTGAGACAGTCTGCGATCGATACGCTCAATCGTCGGTTTAAAGATGGCATCGATGACGAGCAGTTAGCAAACTTAGTTTTAGCTCTACGCATGGACGATCGACTGTGCATTATTTCTGACGATGAACGCTTGCGTGAACCACAAATCATTTGTTCTTTAGGTCTATCAAAGGGGTAATTTTATGTCTATTAATCTTCATCAATCGCGCCAATATTTACAAGATTTCGACTTCCGCAGTTTGTTTGTGGAAGAGTTAGGCTGGTCAAACCCGCCGAATAAACCCGTTTCGTTTGAAATTGAGGGCAAAACGTTCAATCGGACAGGCGTTGCCGAACTTGCAGGTGTGATGATCCTCGAAATTAAGGCAAGTAGTGGAGAAATTCCCGAAGCAAGGCTGCGGATGGCAATTCACAAAGAAATCTGCAAGCTATATCTAGAAAACCTACTAATTTTCGTAGACGAGCAACGCACACAGAGTCTCTGGTATTGGGTCAAACGTGATGGGAATAAGCAATATCGCCGCGATCATTTGTATGTGCGCGGTCAAACTGGGGACTTATTTCTCAGTAAGTTAGGGGCGTTGGTTGTCGATCTGAAGGATTGGGATACAGGCAATGTTTCGATTATCAGTGCGGCGCGGCGGCTGAAGGATAGTTTTGATATCGATCGCGTTACTAAGAAATTTTTCACTGAGTTTCAGTCCTTACATGGGGATTTTTTAGAACAGATTTTAGGGATTAGTAATGACAGCGATCGACGTTGGTATGCGTCGGTATTGCTGAATCGTTTGATGTTTACCTATTTCTTGCAGCGCAAATACTTTTTGGATAATGGTGATGAATTTTATTTGCAAAATAAGCTGAAAGCTATTAAACAAGAGGGAACTGATTGTTTTTATCGTGAGTTTTTGCAACCATTATTTTTTGAAGGTTTTGGCAAGCCTGAAGTCGATCGAGATGATGCTTTAAAAAAGCGAATTGGTAAAATTCGTTATTTGAATGGTGGGTTGTTTTTGTCTCATACATTAGAGGCGAAATATACGGATATTCAGATTAGCGATCGCGCTTTTGAGCAGGTTTTAGATTTGTTTTCGCGCTACTCATGGAATCTCGATGATACGCCTGCGGGTAAGGATGATGAAATCAATCCCGATGTGTTGGGTTATATTTTTGAGAAATATATTAACCAAAAGGAGTTTGGGGCTTACTATACTCGTCCTGAAATTACGGAATATTTGTGCGATCGCACAATTAATAAGTTGATTTTGGAGAAGGTTAGGGTTCCAGATGAAGACAAGGGGCTTAGCAAGGGGCTTAAGCCCCTTGTTCTAGATGACAATCTCAATGAGTTGTTATTGAGGCTCGATGCCAATCTTTGCGATCGCCTACTCAACAAAATCTTACCTGAGCTAACTTTGCTCGATCCTGCCTGTGGTTCGGGGGCGTTTTTGGTGGCGGCGATGAAGACTTTGATCGGCATTTATGCAACGGTTGTCAGCCAAGCCAAGCTTTTTACAGATCATCCTAAAATCGCTCAATGGTTAGCCGAAGCAGATGAGCATCCTTCTTTGGATTACTACATCAAAAAGCGGATTATTACGGACAATCTCTATGGTGTGGATATCATGCAGGAGGCGACGGAAATCGCCAAGTTACGGCTATTTCTGGCTTTGGTGGCTTCGGCGAAAAAGGTCGATGAGTTGGAACCTTTGCCCAATATTGATTTTAATATCATGGCAGGAAATTCGCTGATCGGGTTGATTCGAGTTGATGCGAAAGGGTTTGATGATTTGAGTAAAAAGGAGAAAGGTAAAGGAAAAAAAAGTTTCGCTCATGATCCGACTCAGGGTAATTTATTAGGGCGGACAGTGTTACAGGGTAATCTGTTGCAAGGTTTGGATGCTTCGGAGTATGAGCAAATCTTGAAGGATAAAAATCAGAGTATTGCCCTGTATAAGAAACATGCTTTTCAGTCAGATGCTAAAAGGAGTCCTGATGTGCGATCGCAAGATCAAAGTATTTTGCAGTTACGCAATCATATTGATAAGCTCAATCGGGATTCGCAAGCAAAGCTGAATGAGTTGTTGTTAAATGAGTTTAGCGGTAATCTATCGATTAAGTATGAGGAGGTTTTGCTGACAGGTAAGTCGAAAAAACGGGTGCTGAATATTGCGGATATTGAGGCGTTGGAGCCTTTTCATTGGGGTTATCATTTTGATGCGGTGTTTGCGCGAGGCGGGTTTGATGCGATTATTGCTAATCCGCCTTGGGAGATTTTTAAGCCACAGGCTAAGGAGTTTTTTGCACTGCACAGTAATCTAGTAACTAAAAACAAGATGGATATTAAGGCTTTTGAGAAGGAACAGAAGAAGCTTTTAGAAAGTCCAGAGATTGCGGCGGCTTGGTGTGAATATCAGAGCAAATTCCCTTATGTGAGTGCTTATTATCGTTCGGCTGAGGATTATAAAAATCAAATTTCGGTGGTGAATGGCAAAAAGGCTGGGACAGATATTAATCTGTATAAGCTATTTGTGGAACGTTGTTATAATTTGATGCGAAAGGGTGGTGAATGTGGAATTGTGATTCCTAGCGGCATTTATACGGATCTAGGGACTAAGCAATTGCGAGAGATGCTTTTTAGTGAGACAGAAATTACGGGTTTATTCTGTTTTGAGAATCGCAAAGAAATTTTTGAAAGTGTGCATCGCAGCTTTAAATTTGTTGTGCTTACGTTTCGGAAGCTTTTCCCTCACCCCCTAGCCCCCTCTCCCAAGACGGGAGAGGGGAGCAAGAGTAGTAGCCAGATTTGGAGACAAGTTCTCTTGTCCCCCCTCGCCCGTCTTGGGAGAGGGGGCT
>CASBRC010000028.1 GCA_949128015.1 Synechococcales cyanobacterium PMM_0003 | reverse complement strand
TATGGTAGACGGCATAGCTGATTCCACCCATCTCCAATAACTTAAAAGCCATGCTTTGCATGGCTTTTAAGTTATTGGAGATGGGTGGAATCAGCTATGCCGTCTACCATAAAATCAGTAATCAGCTTGGCTGTAATTGGTGCGAAGAGAATTCCATTACGATAATGTCCTGTTGCCAAAATCAGATTCTCATAATCACTTCTCCCTAGAAGTGGAACTTCATTAGGCGCATGGG
Source organism: Synechococcales cyanobacterium PMM_0003 (assembly GCA_949128015.1). Classification (GTDB taxonomy): domain Bacteria; phylum Cyanobacteriota; class Cyanobacteriia; order Pseudanabaenales; family Pseudanabaenaceae; genus Pseudanabaena. Next base: position 7,632 of record CASBRC010000028.1, on the reverse strand, counting down.
GACGAAATCCCCACCATGTTTCGGTAATTGGCATATCCGCGATCGCAGGATAAACCGAAATGGCATTATTCAATAACTGCGCGATTCCTGCGGCAGTATTTCCTTGAGTAAACCCATTATCCTCAACCGTCGCGCCGATGACAATTGTTCCATCTTGACGTGGCACGATGTAACAGCTTGGCGCAAAAATTACTCGCTGTAATTTGCGATCGCAATCAAGCACCGAAAGCATTTGTCCTTTAATTGGCTTAATTGGCAAAGGCAGCAGCGCTCGCGTCCATGCACCTGTTGCTAATACATAGCGATCGCTTTGTAATTTGCCAGCACTAGTATCGAGATGCGTGACGCGATCACGATCGCGCACAATTTGATAAACCGTAGTTCCTTCTAAGATTTTGATTGAGAGCGATCGCGCTGCTGTTAATAATGCTTGCGTAAGTTTGCGATTATTTACTTGTCCATCTTCGGGCAACCAGAGAGAGCCTAAGACAGAATCGCCTAAACCAGATTGACGTTTGCGAGATTCTTCAAGACTGATATATTTGGGATGTGTAGATATAGCTATGCGATCGCATTCTAATGAACTAAATAAGACAGGCGCAATTATCCCACAACACCAATAACCACACTCTTGACCCGATAATCGCCTCAAGCTCGCAATCCATTGCGGATACATATCCCGACTACGGATACCAAGATCTAATAGGTTCCCTTCTAAGCCTTCTGCTTCAGGCGCAAGCATTCCCGCCGCCGCCCAAGTTGCACCTCGTCCGCATCGATCGCGCTCAACAATTGTCACATTCGCACCTTTTTGCGAAAGGGCAATCGCTGTTGCCAAGCCGATAATGCCACCACCAATCACTAAAACATCAGTCATTCCATTTTGCCCAATTCACATTTCTATAGCGCTTTGCGCTAAATTAAAACCCAGATTTTTCTCAAGAGTGGAGCAAAGCTCCACTCTTGAGAAAAATCTGTTGGTTTAGTTGTCAAGTTCACAACGAGTTGCTACTACAGCATAAAACGGATCGCTGCTAGCCATCCCCAACATTGCTAAAAAAGGAGAACTGGGAGTTACATTTGCGACTAATTCAGGTTTAGTAAAACCTTTGGGAACAGAGGCAAAATACTTGAATACTAACTTAGTGCGATCGCCTTCTTCGCCATCACGCCATGCTTGAATCGCCTTCTGATAAAACATCCGATTGGAGAAGCTAATTATTGCAACGCCGCCAACTTTCAGAACGCGATGAATTTCGGCAAATATGGCTTCTGGGTGCTGTAAATACTGTACTGAGACTGTATTTAACACTGCATCAAAGGATTGATCGGCAAAAGGCAATAATTGCTGTTTATTGAGATTTTGGACAAAATAATGATTTAAGCGCGGATTTTTGGCTAATTCTTCAGCATTAAGTCCATGTCCTTCAACATGAGCAAATTCCATTTCTTTGGGTAGATGCGACACCCAGCTACTCATCAAGTCAAGAATGCGCGTATTTGGTCGCAAGCGCTGACGATAAAGCTCTGTAAGCTGCTGAATAAAGCGATCATCTACATGAGTAACAAAGCGCGGATAGTCATAGAACAGCGCATCATCGGAGTTATCTAGTTTTGTACGTTGTTCTGAGGCAAGTTGCATAAATATTTGTTAAGAAGAATACTCATTCAATCATACTCAAATTTTATGATTAAGTTTTGTTAACTTGTTTACCCCCATTTGTTCATCATTTACAGCAAGTCCCGAACAAACCCAAACCCAGATTTTTTGTAAAAGCCCCGCTTCGCGGGGCTTTTACAAAAAATCTGGGTTTGGGTTGATTATAATCTGCTGTAAGTAGGCAAGCATAATTAAACCCCAAACCCAAAAAGCTGTAGCGCACGCGCTACAGCTTTTTAGGTTTGGGGTTTCTTTTGTACTAATCAGTAATGTACTGACGCGATCGCACTAATAGCCCATGCTTAGGTGCAAAAATCATTGCGGTTAGAAATAATAGAGTTTGGAGAACGACAATACAGCCGCCTGTTGAGCCATCGATGTGGTAACTGATATAGGTTCCCATTACGCTAGAAAACATTCCCGAAGCCATGGCGATTAATATCATGTGGTCAAAGCGATCGCTTAGTAAATATGCAGTTGCTCCTGGAGTAACCAACATGGCTACGACTAAAATAATCCCCACTGTCTGAAGTCCCGCAACTGCCGTAAGCGATAGTAGAGACAGTAAAACGTAATACAGAAATGTCGTGTTTAAACCAATAGAACGCGCATGGGTAGCATCAAAACAAAACAGAATTAGATCTTTGCGTAAAATTGCGATCGCAACTAATGTAACGACGCTAATGATCACGGTTTGGATGATGTCGCTATCAGCAATGCCAAGAACATTCCCAAACAGAATATGCCCTAAATCGACAGTGCTTTTGACCTTAGAAACCAGCACAATTCCAAAAGCAAATAGTCCTGTGAATACTAATCCTATGACTGTATCTTCCTTAATGCGAGTGTTCGATTTGATAAATCCGATCGCAACTACAGAACCCACCCCAAACACAAATGCGCCGATCGCAAAAGGAATATTCATTACATAGGCAAGTACTACCCCTGGAAGCACTGCGTGGGAAACTGCATCTCCCATTAGCGCCCATCCTTTCAGAATCATAAAGCAAGATAGAGCCGAACAAACTATACCAACTAAGGCGCTAACCCAAATCGCCTTGACCATAAATCCATACTGTAAGGGCGCTGTAAACCAGTTCACTAATTCCATTATTATTCCTAAGTACCTTGGGCTAAATGACTTTGTAAAAGAGTTGATGTGTACACATCAACTCTTTTGTTTTTTATATGAGCTTCTTAAATCGATAACCGAACCGCCAAAGGTGCGGGAAATATTTTCTTCGGTAAATACTTCTGAAGTCTCACCATAGGCGAGAATTGTGCGATTGATTAACACCACTTGATCGCAAAATGTTGTAATCGATTCGAGATCGTGGGTGGAAATTAAAATCGTGTAACCTATATCACGGAGTTCCATCAACAGATTAATCATCATCTTCTCTGTCTTCACATCAACACCCGCAAAAGGTTCATCTAGTAACAAAACCTTGGCTTGTTGAGCTAAAGCTCTAGCAAAAAATGTGCGTTTCTTTTGTCCGCCCGATAATTCACCAATTTGCCGATCGCGCATTTCCCACATTTCGACACGCTCTAAGCTATCGCGTACAGCATGTTTATCTTGCGATCGCGGCATCCGTAAAAAATTCATATAGCCGTAACGTCCCATCATTACCACATCATGCACACTTACAGGAAAGTTCCAATCGACTTCTTCTGTTTGCGGGACATAAGCGACCAGATTATTCTTTTGAACGTGGCGGATTGGCAATCCATTAATTAGCACCCGACCACTCACAGGCTTGACAAAGCCCATTACTGCTTTAAAGAGAGTAGATTTACCAGCGCCGTTCATGCCTACTAAGCCACAAATCGTGCCTGCTTTGAGTTGAAGTGAAGCTTTATGTAGAGCGACTTTGCCATGATAGGCAACGGTTACATTCTCAATGTCAATGCTTAATGTTTCTTTAAATGTATCCATGGTTATTCTCTGTTTGATCTTGATTTTTATTAATTTTAATTTTTATATATGTATTGCGAAGAGATGGACATCCAACTTACTGTTTTTGTAAGCCTTTGATTAAGGTATTGATGTTATATTCCATCAGTTTGAGATAGGTCGGGGTGAGTCCATCGGGAGGAGAGAGAGAATCCACATAAAACACACCGCCATACTTTGCTCCCGTCTCCTTTACTACTTGAAGTTGCGCTTGATTACTAACAGTACTTTCACAAAATACGGTGGGAATCTGATTTGCTCTGACAGTTTCAATCACTTTCTGTACTTGTTTGGGTGTAGCTTGTTGTTCAGCATTCACTGGCCAAATATAGACTTCCTTTAAGCCATAGTCGCGGGCTAGATAGGCAAAAGCTCCTTCACAACTGACGATATAGCGTTTGTCAGGGGGAATTACTGCGATCGCATTTTTGAGCTTGACATCGATCGCTTGAATTTGTTGGCTGTAAACTTTGGCATTAGCGTCATAGGTTGGGGCATTTACAGGATCGAGCTTTCCCAGAGCCTTACGAATATTTTCAACATAGATCAAGGCATTTTGGGGAGACATCCAAGCGTGAGGATTGGGTTTGCCTTGATAAGAGTCTTCAGTAATGTTAATGGGCTGAATACCCTCTGTCAAAGTCAGACGTTCTACTTTAGGAAAACTATTGTAAAAGCGCTCAGCCCAGCGTTCCAAATTCAAACCATTTTCCAAAATCAGATCAGCCCCTTGCCCTCGCTGTAAGTCACTGGGTGTAGGTTCGTAGCCATGAACTTCCGCCCCCACCTTCGTAATCGACTCAACGATCGCTTTATCGCCTGCTACATTTTGCGCCATATCTGCAAGCACTGTAAACGTGGTCAGAACAACTTTTTTATCCTTTTTATCCTTACGAGTTGATGCATTCGTGGAATCAGGAATCTCACTAGTTTGAGTTGAGTTGGGCTGAAAGTTACATCCACTTAAACTCACCGCAAACATAAGTCCAGTAAGAATAGCTGGGTAGCTCTTCCAAGAAATAAAATTTTGATTAAAACTACATTTAAGCTTCATGACTATTTTCATAATCGTTTCATTTTTTAAAATATAGCATATATAAAACAAAAAATGAAACGATTATGAAAAGTTGTAACGACTCTCGTTACAGCAAACCCAAACCTTTTGTAAAAGGTTTGGGTTTGCTCTGGATTTTCTATATATCTTAAAAGTCTTTGGTCGCGCTGTAGTATAGGCAAGGACTATATGCGATCGCAGCGAAAATGAATCGTAAATTTTGGATTATTGCTCTCATTTCTTTCATTAACTCCCTAAGTTTTACGATTCTCATCCCTATTTTATATCTTTATGGCAGACAGTTTAAATTAGATGATTTTCAGATCAGTTTGCTATTTGCGATTTATGCGATCGCGCAATTTTTTGCCACACCGATCATTGGTAAACTTAGCGATCGCTTTGGGCGCAAGCCATTATTGATCGTTAGTTTAGTGGGAACAGTGATCGCCAATCTGCTGGCAGGGACAGCCGCCAGTGCCGCCGTATTATTTTTTGCGAGATTTTTGGATGGGATTACAGGTGGTAATGCCTCGGTTGCTCAAGCCGTAATTTCTGATGTCACCACTCCTGAAAACCGAGCTAAAGCCTTTGGCATTAATGGAGCCGCCTTTGGTTTAGGGTTTATTTTGGGGCCAGCCATCAGTTTGCTTGCCCAAAAAGCTGCTCTGAATACACCTTTAGGTCAATCTTTTGGGGCTTCTTTTCTAGTATCAGGAACGATTGCTGCGATCGCATTATTATTAACTATTTTTCTGCTACCAGAAACCCTCAAAACCAAAGCTCAAAAGGCTCAAAATATTTTTGATCTTGGCTTAGATAGACTAATTACAGGTTTATTTATGCCAAAAATCGGGATTTTATTAGTCATCAATTTCCTTACAGGGATGACATTCACGCTATTTACCTTTGCGTTCCAACCCTATTTTTTGATAGTTCTCAAACAGAATAGTGATGCTCTTACGCTCATGTTTTTGCTGTTTGGCGTATTAGGTGTGATTATGCAGACATTGGGCATTAGCCAAATGACAAAACATTTACAACTAGTCCAGATTCTCTTTCTAGGATTATTCGTGCGTAGTCTTTCTTTTGTATTAATGCCAATTTGGGAAAATGCATATTACTTTGTCGCTGTTTGCGTTCTCTTCTCACTTCTCAACTCAGTTGTGCAGCCAATGATCAGTGCGCTGATTTCTCTCAATACTAGCCCCGAAGAGCAAGGAACAATCTTAGGATTAAATTCTTCTTATCTCAGCATATCCAATGCTTTTGGTCCCATAATCGCAGGATTAATGGTTAATCAAAACAATCCTAGTTCCTATGGTTACCCACTTTATTTAGCTGGGACTTGCACATTTCTTGTGCTGATTTTTGCATTTATCAAACGCAAAAGTTATGCGATCAAAACAATGTAGTTGCTGGTCAAAACCCCAAAAGAGAGAGAAGCGGCGCTTTGCGCCGCCTCTCTCTCTTTTGGGCTACCGTGTACACACAAGTCGCAATTACCATAAATGCCCTGCAATAAATTGCGGGCTAAAAGCTAAAACCCGTTAAAACGGGTTAAAAGCATATCAAAAACAATATTTTATTCAGTCAGTTTCAACTGACGATATTCTTTGAGCCAAGAACTTTAGTTCTTAGTGACTTGTATGTACACCGTAGCGCTTTTGGATTCTTAAGCGAGTGACAACTCACCCACAGCTTCGAGACGGCTATATTTACCAATAGAAAGAAAAGATTCTTCTAGACTTTGAGCGACTGTCGGCGTAATCCATCCTAACTGTCTTAATAAATGGATAGAAACTGCTATTTTTGCTCTTTTAGAGCCATCCATCACCTTAATCGCCAGCCCCAATCCTTCACCAATCCGTCCAATGCATTGCACACCTTCTGCGCCAGATTTGCTGACAACTTCACCATTGCTCAAGCGCATTAGTTCGGTGTCAAATTGTCCATTTCCCGAAACCATATCAGGATGTCTAGTCATCGCACGAGTAACTCGTTCTAGATGCAATTGATCATGTGACGAGAGAAGAGCATAGAGTCGGGCAAGTTGTCCGATTTCTAATAAGTAAGTGGGAACACCACAATCATCATGGGCGCAAATAAATTCGGCAGCAGGCATTTGTAAAAGATCTGCCATTGTGTTGAGCGCAAGTTTTTGGACAGGATGATTGCGATCCATGTAAGAAGAAATCTGCCAACCCTGTTGCTTGCAGATAGCGATCATGCCTGCGTGCTTGCCAGAGCAATTATGCTGAAGTGGACTTTTCTGACCTTCAGGTACTGGACATTGCAAAGCACTTGGCTCAACATCGCATCGCCAAAGAATGCTAAAAACTTGTCGGGCTTGGGCGATCGTGCCTTGGTGCGAACCGCAAATAATCGCCAGATCGGTTTCTGAAAGGTGAAATCGTTCTTGTGCGCCAGTGATCGAGACGGGTAGAGCTTGAATTGGTTTGAGGCAAGAACGGGCAAAGGTGGTTGTCTGTGGATCGCCTGCTGCCGAGAGGACTCGTCCTCGCGTATCAACTACAGCAGCTTGACAACAGTGGATCGATTCGACAATGCCCTCGCGTAGCAATTGGACGGTAATTTTGTTAGCGGAGAAACGATTGCGCTTGCCAAGGTTCATATATTACTTTTATGATCGCCATCCTCATCTTACGGTAAATCAAAACCCAAAAACTAGAGGCGGCGCTTTGCGCCGCCTCTAGCTTTTGGGTTTTGATTTGTCTTATTACGTGAAAGCCCCTAAAAACCTCACCCCTAGCCCCACTTCTTGCAAAGGAGCTACGGTATCACACAAGTTACCAAGAACTAAAGTTCTTGGCTCAAAGCTAAAGTCAGTTGAAACTGACTGAATAAAATATTGTTTTTGAGATGCTTTTAACCCGTTTCAACGGGTTTTAGCTTTTAGCCCGCAATTTATTGCAGGGCATTTATGGTGATTTGGACTTGTGT
>CASBRC010000027.1 GCA_949128015.1 Synechococcales cyanobacterium PMM_0003 | reverse complement strand
GATGCTCTATTAACAGTTCTATTTGAGCATTTTGGACTACCTGAAAATAAGATCTTGGCACAGTCTTTTATCTCAACTGTTCCCGTGTTTTTGGATGGGTTGTTTAAATTCTGGATTTTCCAATACCTGACTCAAGCCTCACCCGCTACCGCCACAATTTATCGAGAAATGAACGAATAAAAAGGAGTGGGCTTTGCGCCTTTTTTTATGGAGAGTTGTATTCCTTTGAGTTATAGTCATTCTAACCACTAACAATTCTTTTACAGCCTGTTGAGGCTTTAAAGGGTACAGAGAAATTTTTGAAAGTGCCGCAAAGCGGCACTTTCAAAAATTTCTCTGGGTTTCATGTCAGCGCAAAGCGCTGTAGGATTGCCGATGTTACGTTATTATTTTTTATCTAGCGCGATCGCAATACCCCTATACCTCACATTTCAAAATGTGGAGACTGCGATCGCTGATCCTGTGAGCCAATTACGAGAAACTAGAGCTTGTCCAGAATGTGAGCTAAGCAACGCCAATCTATTTGAGGCAAAGCTCAATGGGGCTAATCTGAGCTTAGCCAAAATGCGGGCTGCAAATTTCCAGAGAGCCAACTTGACTGGGGCAAACTTGGTTGGGGCTTATTTAAAAGATGCCAGTTTTCAGGATGCAAATCTGCGATGGGCAAATTTTACTAATGCAGATTTAGAGAATGTGGATTTTCGGGGTGCGGACTTGAGAGGAGCTAAGTTTAATGCGGCTCTATTCAAAGATGTAAATGCTCAAAAAAGTATCTTTTGCCGCACGATTATGTCTGACGGGAAGCTAAACAATCGTGATTGTCGATTGTCTGGTGATTAAAGAAAAGGAGGTGCGTAGCACCTCCTTTTCTTTAGCGTAATCTCATGATTTCATTGACCCAACGGAGTCGTTCAGCATGGGTGAGGTTAAGAATGTCTTCCCTTGACCAATGGAAGTAAAAAGCAATGAAGGCTATCTCCTCATATAACCTCTCGGAGGGATAGCCTATAACTCCCCCGATGTGGTCATGTTTTGGGGTTGCAATTGACCAAATAGATTTTGTAAATAGAGAAAGTCTAGCAAGAATAGCTGCTCTAGTAGTTGCGGGGTGACTTTATTTAAGTTACCTAATTTGGCGATCGCTTGAGATAGTAATAAAAACACGATATCTATATTGCGATCGCGATTTGACAAGTCCTGCACAATTAGTTCATCGCTAGCGGTCAAAAGTTTCATCTTTCCGCGATCGTGCAATTCCCCATTCGCATCGATTAATCCTTTTGGTAACTTAAACTCAAATTCTGCTTTGATCATAATCAGTTAACTTCAGTAATTTTTTCTTTTCCCCCTCTCCTTTGCAAGGAGAGGGGTTAGGGGTGAGGTTCTATTTTTGGCTCGGTGGAACCTCTGATGGAGTTAGTGAACCTCCCGATCGCTGATTGGCTGGCGTATTCGGAATCAACGGCGAATCAATTTCAGGAATATCAGGAGGTAAGGCGATCGGCGGTGTAGTTTCTGGTTTGGGAGCAGGCGGTGGGGCGATCGTTTGGATAATAAACGATCGCATAATTATCTGTCCATCAGGATTGGTCACTTTTAAGGTATAGGTTACTTCGGCTGACTTTGGACTCAGGGGCAAGGCTAATTGTCCCACGGCAGCAATATTTCCGGGGGCAGGGAGGAGATCGATTTTAGCTGCTGCTGAAGCTTCGATTTTCCAAGATAGAGTCAGAATTGTAGGGACATCGGGATTGAGATTGAAAGAATACTGCGGTAATGCATCCTGTCCATTCACCTTTAATTCTAAAATCTTGGCAGGATAGGGCGCAATTTTGGTAATTTCAGTTTTTCTGATTACAGGAATAGCTTTCGGATCGACTGGAGGCTTGCTCGGTGCGATCGCTAATTCAAAAATATAATTACCTGAAATCTTTGCCTCAGTGGGGACATTTTTGCAAATCATTTGATCATTAGCGATTGTGCAGTAGGGACGCAGCGATTGCGGTAAACCTTCGGTGAGTAAAAACCGCAAAGGGGGACTCTTAACTTCGCCTTCGGGCGATCGCCCTACGAGGGTTAATTCCTTAATTTGACTGGTATTGGATATGCGCCAGTTTAGGCGTACTTCATTATCGAGATCGGGCTTAGGCTTGATTATTGCTAACTTTGCGCCGCCTGTAGCAATCCCGACCGCCGTAAAAAATACCTGTTTCTCTAATGCGATCGCAATTGAACTTACTGCATTTTCAGGATTAGGCGATGGAGTGGGGATGGGATTTTGAGAACTGTTTGGGTCAGGTGCGGGAGGATTTTCTGAGGGTTTAGCTTGGGCGACAGGTGCTGGTAAGACTGGCGCTGGTAAAACTGGCTTGGACTCAGTGTAGAGAGGTTTAGTTGAGCTAAATTCTAAAATCTCCGCTTGTGGAACTGGTTCAACTAAAATCTTCGTGGTTTTTACGGTTGGGATGGTTCTAGTTTTGGGGTTTTTTGATGATAGATTCATCTGAAAAACATACTGACTGGGCTTCCGCGCATCGGTTGGTACATTTTGACAGAGTAATTCGCGATCGATTACGCAATATTCTTTTAGCTCTGGCGGAATTCCCCTCGTAAAGTTATAAACTACAGGCTGACTGAGCAATTTGTCATCGGTTGATAGTCCCTCGACTCGGACTTCGCGCAATAATTCTGGATAAGTAATCCGCCAGCGTAAGCGAATCGCTTCATTTGCAGATTCTCGATAGGTAGAGGCTTCAGAGGTGAACTCAACAGCTTGCGGCACATCGGGCGGACGAAAGAAGAACCACCAAATTAAAAAGATAACTGTGCCAACTAGACCCAAAATACCGATGATCAATAAGACAAACTGCCACCAAGGACGGGCTGGGACTAACAAGTTGCCAGTATAGCGATCGTTGGGTAGCAGCGCACCCTGTTTATCTTCAACTTCGATAATGAAATTCAAATAGCGATCGCTTAAAAAACGGGGCTTACATTTTTTTGTTGGTTCAATTTCGATATTTACCCTTGATGTTCCAAAGGGAGCGATTTTAACTTCTTCTGTCGTCAAGGTATAGAGTAGCAATCCATCTTGCTCAGGGCTACTGGCGCGGAGGATTAATTCACGGGCAATATTGCCGTTACTTCTAAAGCGCATTTCATAAACAGATGCCTGACGCACTACTCTTGTCAGCAATGTCACCAGTTGAATATCCAGTTGATAGGTTGGCAGAATCTCAAAATAAGCAAGATCTAGTAAAGCTAGATCTGGGTTGTTGTCTGAATGGACACGAATTGTCGGTACATAAATCCCTGCCCAAGTATCGGCAGGAGGCTTGAAAATTAGAGTGATCTGTCCTTGCGTATCAGGATTTAGCGGCAAACCTTCGGCGGCTTCCACAATCCCTACTAGGGCTAAGCCTTCGGGATAGTAAATGGAGACCCATTTCGGATCGAGGTCAGGAACTGTAACCCGAAAGCGATCGACTCGTTCGGAGCGATTAG
>CASBRC010000026.1 GCA_949128015.1 Synechococcales cyanobacterium PMM_0003 | reverse complement strand
CAGCGAGATCTTGAGGATTATCACCGCCAACTTGTAAGGCGATTGGATTTTCCTCAGGCGAGAATCCCAGTAAATAGTCTTTGTCCCCATGCTTAATCGCCGCACTCGTGACCATCTCCGTATAGAGCAAAGTCCGCCGCGTAATTTGGCGTATGAAGTAACGATAATGGCGATCGGTGCGATCCATCATCGGCGCGATACTAAGAGGATAGGTATGAATGCGATCGCCGATTTCCTGAGTAGAGATTGGCTTTTCTGATAAGCGGGTCATGGCAAACTGTCAATAACGATGGCGACGGGCTTAAGCACCGCCTCTATATAGTAGACTTGTGACTGCATTTTTTGTTTAGGAGCCTTGAAGATTCGTGAGTTCGTTAGAGATTTTGTCCAATTCCACTAGTTCCTCCAATTCTGTTACGATTCTCGGCGTACTGGCTTCAGGAAGTGGCAGCAATCTAGAGGCGATCGCAAATGCGATCGCAAAAGGACAACTTCAAGCCCAAATCGCCGTGGTGATTTATAACGAATCTGATGCTTTTGCAAAACAACGTGCTGAAAAATTTGGCATTCCTGCGATCTTAGTCAATCATCGAGATTACAAATCTCGCAAAGATCTTGATCGCTCTATTATTGAGCTGCTCAACCAACACAACGTTGATTTGGTAATTATGGCTGGTTGGATGCGAATCGTCACCCAAGTTTTAATCGATGCTTTTCCAGAACGGATTCTGAATATCCACCCCAGTTTATTGCCTAGCTTTAAAGGCATCCATGCGATCGAGCAAGCCTTTACCTATGGTGTCAAAATTACAGGCTGCACCGTACACTTACTCAGTCTCGAAGTTGATAGCGGCAAAATCCTTAAGCAAGCTGCTGTGCCAGTTCTAGCTAATGATACTTTGGAAGATTTACAAAAACGCATTCAAGTTCAAGAGCATATTATTTATCCGCTTGCGATCGCAGAATATAGCCAAACTCTCGCGTCATAATCCCCCAAAATTATCGGCGGCGCTTCGCGCCGCCGATAATTTTGGGGCTTTTATTTGCCCATGATAAACTTGACATAACCGCCTCAAAATCGCAAAGCCATGAACGCTTTAACTATTAGCCTAGAATCTGTCATCGATCTTACTGACGAGCAATTCTTTCAACTTTGCCGTAAAAATAACGACCTTAGATTTGAGCGTAATGCTCAAGGAGATATTACGATTATGGCTCCAGAAGGTGGTGAAACAGGGATGCGTAGTGCTAGCATCACAACCGATCTCGCAATTTGGAATCGTCAGACTAAGCTAGGCTTTACTTTTGGCTCATCTACAGGGTTTAAGCTCCCCAATGGTAGCGATCGCTCTCCCGATGCTGCATGGATTTTAAAGCAACGTTGGGAAGCTTTGACTTTAGAGCAACGCGCCAAATTTGCACCACTTTGTCCAGATTTTGTGATCGAGTTAATGTCTCCGAGTGACAATCTGAAGATCACACGAGCCAAGATGCAAGAATATCAGGATAACGGTGCAAGACTCGGCTGGCTAATTAATCGTAAAGATCGGGAAGTGGAAATCTATCGCTTTGGTAAGCCTAAAGAAGTTTTGCAAAATCCGAGTTCTCTCTCTGGTGAGGATGTTTTACCTGAGTTTGTGTTGAGCCTTACCGAAATTTGGTAAATAAAGACCAACAAGCTGGGGCGCACGCGCAGCTTATTAGTTTTTATTTACCTGCTTAGAGTTGTCATAAATCAAGCTTTCATGCAAGAATTCTGAGATGTTTTGTGCATGTGACAAGGACTCAAACAATTATGCGTTTAGGACAATTGCTAGCGTTAGCAGGTTATCAAAATTCTCAGCCTGAATTGGATGGGCTAGAAGTAAAGCGCGTAATTACAGATTCACGAGATTGTCAGTCGGGGGATTTGTTTATTGGGATGACGGGGACACAGGTGGATGGCGGTAAGTTTGCGCCACAGGCGATCGCAACAGGAGCGATCGCCGCCATCGTTTCCCGTGAAGCTTTTGAAAATTTAGCCACCAAAAATAATGCGATCGCAGTTGATGATGTGGTCGTAGCTTGCAGCAAAATCGCCACCGCATTTTACGACTATCCTGCTCAAAAGCTAAAACTTGTCGGCGTAACGGGGACAAATGGCAAAACTACCACCACCCATTTGATCGAGTTTTTATTGCAAACCCAATATGCATCGGCTTTATTTGGCACACTGTATACCCGTTGGGCTGGCTATTCTAAGACGGCAAACCACACTACGCCCTTTGCAGTGGACTTACAAGCGCAACTTGCTGAGGCGATTGCCGCAGGTTGTGATGTGGGCTTGATGGAGGTTAGCTCACATGCTTTAGACCAACAGCGCGTGTTGGGTTGCCCCTTTGAGGTGGCGGTATTTACTAATTTGACTCAGGATCATTTGGACTATCACAAAGACCTAGAAGCTTATTTTCAGGCGAAGGCTTTGTTGTTTAACGATACTTATTTGCAAGGGAGAGCCATCATCAATTTTGATGATGCTTTTGGGCAGCGTTTGGTGCAAATGCTTGCCGATAAGCCGATCTGGACTTACAGCATTAGCAATTCTCAAGCCGATTTTTATACTGAAAACCTGACCTATTTGCCCAATGGCGCAACGGGTACTCTGCATACACCAAAAGGCACGATCGCATTTCAATCGCCACTAGTGGGACGCTTTAATGTTGAGAATATCTTGGCTGCGATCGCCACCGCTTTGCATATGGGCATGAATTTGACGGATGTAATTAGCCGATTGCCAGAGTTTAAAAATGTACCTGGTCGCGTGGAGCGGGTTCAGGTCAGCGACGATCAAGACGTGACCGTAGTGGTGGACTATGCCCATACTCCTGATAGTCTCGAAAACCTACTCAAGGCGATGCGTCCCTTTACGCAGCGCGAATTAATTTGTGTGTTTGGTTGTGGAGGCGATCGCGATCGCACTAAACGTCCGTTAATGGGTGGGATCGCTGCTCGACTTGCCGATCGCGTTTATGTGACTTCTGACAATCCGCGCACTGAAGATCCACAGACAATCCTCAATGATGTTGTTGTCGGAGTCAATGCGAATATTGGGGACAAGCCAATGTCGATTGAGGTTGATCGACATAAATGTATCCAAACAGCTATTTCTGAAGCTCAATCAGGCGATACGATTCTGATTGCGGGGAAAGGACATGAAGACTATCAAATTATCGGGCGAGAAAAAATCCATTTCGATGATCGTGAAGAAGCTCAATCAGCTTTAATCAAACGCCAAAGCTCGATCTGCTAAGTAGATAAACAAAAAAACTATGGTGAACGCACAGCGTTCACCATAGTTTTTTTTGTTTATCTACGCTAGTGGTCAAATACTAGGCAAAAACACGTAAGGAGTATCGGTTATGATGCAAAAGGAAGTATATTCAAAACTAAGGGGAGTTTCTAAACTCCAAGTTCATGCATATTAGTGTTGTTTGATACTTTATCGGAATTCTAAAAATGGCTTAGCCACTTCAGAATAATTATCTATATCTGTTCTGTTTCTGTTAGTTCTCTAGGATAGAGATTAGGAATATCACCCCTAATCCCTGTCCTAGGGTAATAGGGTAATCAGTATCAAAATTTTAGGAAGAAGTAGCTCCATGGGTTCGCAAATCGCCCTCAAACCTAAGTTGCTAGTTATCGATGATGAACCCGATAACTTAGATTTGCTATTTCGGACTTTTTATCGAGATTATCAAGTCTTACGGGCTAATAGTGGGCTCGAAGCAGCAGAATTACTTGAGCGCGAAGGGGAAGTCGCCGTAATTATCTCCGATCAAAGAATGCCGATCATGAGTGGAACGGAATTCTTAAGCCAAATGGCGGTTAAATATCCAGACACAATGCGGATTATTTTGACGGGCTATACGGATGTTGAGGATTTGGTTGAAGCAATTAATACTTGCAAGGTGTTCAAATATGTCACCAAACCTTGGGATGAAGTGGAACTTAGAAATGTGGTCAGTCAGGCTATCGACACCCACAATGTGCTGCGAAATCGTACCGCTGAGTTACGTCGTACTCTGCGTCAACAATCACTGCTAAATGCGATCGCATCATCAGTTGATAGTGACGCTCCTTATCGTGAAATTATCGCCACGATTGCGGAATCCATCGCTCGGAATTTTGATGCTTCAGGGAGTGTTTTGCGCCTGTTTGAGAACAGGCTACTTTCAGAAGACTATTTTGCTTATTGCAATCAACCAATCGCTGATTTACCGCAACTATCGAAAATACTCACTTTGCGATCGCAGATTGTTGCTATTAGCGATATTGAGAATGATGAGCGTATTGATGAAGATGACAAATCGATCTATGCCCAAGCGAATATCAAATCAGTTCTTTTTGTGCCTCTAGAAGTCCAAAAAGAATGTTTGGCAATGTTAGCTCTATATCACTGTGATACCGCCCACTTATGGAGTAGCGATGAATTAGCCTTAATTGATTTGGCAGCCGATCAAGCAGCGATCGTTAGTTCTAGGGCAAGAGCTTATGATCGCATTCAAGAACTTGCTAAAAGAGAATCCTTACTAAATACAATTACGAGTACAATTCGCTCTAGTCTTGATCCCCAAAAGATTTTTGCATCAATCACACAACAATTAGGGCAAGCTTTAAATTCTGAAAGCTGTGCTTTATCTCTATGGACAGAGGAAGAGCATTATTTGCGTTGTGTTGGATTACATCTGCTCGATCCTAATGAGATCATCCATGACACGTCAAATCCTGACGAATCATCGTTACCACAATCAGTAGTAAATATCTCGGCAAATCCAGTCTTTCAAGCCTTGATTGAATCAAAGCAACCCGTCGCCATTTCTGATTTGCAAGAAAATCCAGAATGGAATATTGTCGATCTGCCATTACGCTCTATTGCCCGATCGCTACTAATGGTTCCTTTGCTATCGGATGGCAAGATTATTGGTAGTATTTCCATGCGTCAGAATAAGCTGCCCCGTCAATGGCTACCTGAAGAAATTTCTCTAGTCCAAGCCGTCGCTGCACAGGCGGCGATCGCAGTACAACAAGCTAATCTCTTTCAAAAAACTCGCCAACAAGCACAGCAACTTCTCGAACTCGATCGCCAAAAAACCGAATTCTTTCAAAATCTTTCCCACGAATTCCGCACACCACTTACGCTCACAATTGGTCCTTTAGAGTCAGCGATCGAGAAATCTCAATCTCTTCCTTATGAGCAATCTGTGATCGCCCTGCGAAACTGTCGGCGGCTGCTGCGTCTAGTCAATCAACTACTCGATATTCAACGCCTTGATGCTGGCAAAATGCAAGCTTGCTTTCATCCCTGCAACCTTGTTGAATTTGCGAGTCAAACCATTGATGCTTTTCGCCCCTATTGCGATCGCAAAAATATTCACCTATTTAGTGACTTTAGCGAATGTCCTGAAATATATCTAGATTTAGAGAAGTTTGACAAAGTTCTCTATAACTTACTGTCTAATTCCATGAAATTTACTCCTAGTAACGGTAGCGTCACCGTGAGTATTACTGCCGAACCCGATGGAAAGCATTGTATTCTCAGCGTGCATGATACTGGAATTGGAATTCGCGAAGATCAAATCCCCTTTCTATTCGAGCGTTTCCGACAAGCCGAAGGTTCTGTCAATCGCAGCTATGAAGGCAGTGGCTTAGGTTTATCGCTAGTCAAAGAATTAGTCAACCTGCATGGTGGCAGTATTTCTGTCACCTCAGATTATGGCTATGGGACAACCTTTACGATCTCTATTCCCACTGGCAAACAACATTTGCCAGTTGAGCAAGTCACCAATTTACCTGCGGATTTGCAAATATCAAGAGCTTCGGTGGAACTTGCCGATTTAGAAACGGATCTCAGCTTAGAAGAAGATACGATTGGCGATAGTGAGAATGAAGGCATAATTCACACTTATACAGGCAAAATTTTAATCGTTGATGACAATCGAGATCTGCGGGGATATTTACGGCGAGTTCTCAATCAAGCAGGCTACAGTGTAATTTCGGCTCATAATGGCGCACATGGCTATGCTCAAGCCCAAGAACATCGTCCTGATTTAATTGTGACTGATTTGATGATGCCGCAAGTTTCTGGTTTAG
This sequence comes from Synechococcales cyanobacterium PMM_0003, assembly GCA_949128015.1. Lineage (GTDB taxonomy): Bacteria > Cyanobacteriota > Cyanobacteriia > Pseudanabaenales > Pseudanabaenaceae > Pseudanabaena. Next base: position 302 of record CASBRC010000026.1, on the reverse strand, counting down.
ATTTAATTGCGATGATTCGTCAAGATCCGCAATTATCTGGTATTCCGATGATTTTGCTTACTGCTAAAGCTAACGAAGAGACGCGCATCGAAGGGACAGAAATGGGGGCTGATGCATACTTAGCCAAGCCTTTTAACGATCGCGAATTGTTAGCCGAAGTCCGTAATTTATTAGCCCTCAAAACCAATGAGCGGCGCGTGGCTCAACTCAATCTCTACTTAACAGAATCAGTCCTCAAGCGTTTTCTTCCTCCTAGCCTAGTATCCAAAGCTGCCACAGGTGAACTCAGCCTCGATTTGCGT
>CASBRC010000025.1 GCA_949128015.1 Synechococcales cyanobacterium PMM_0003 | reverse complement strand
TGTTGAGTCTTTAAATGTTGCAGAGAAATTTTTGAAAGTGCCGTGGGCTGATTTTCAAAAATTTCTCTGGGTTTTATAACAGCGCAAAGCGCTGTATATTAGCAATAAGTAATGATTTTGGGGCGCATCGCTGTCTATGACTGACAAAGAACAAATGAGCCTATTTGATATCACTCCATCGGAGATTCCTTTGGTCGAACTTCCTCATGCTGAAGGGGCTGCTGAAGCTCTGCCTGCAAAAAAAACTGCACGTTCTAGTAAAAATATTAGTCCTGCAATCTCAAACACAGTGCCAGTGAGTGAGCAATTTGCTAGTCTAGACGCATTGCGCGAAGTCGCTTGCAATTGTCAGAAATGCCCGCTTGCGCCAACGCGGACTAATGTTGTCGTCGAGAGAGGCGATCGCAATGCCAAAATCATGATCATCGGTGAAGCGCCTGGTGAACAAGAAGATCTCTCAGGATTGCCCTTTGTCGGTAAATCTGGACAACTTTTAGACAAAATCTTAGAATCAGTGGGATTTGACATTACCAAAGATGTCTATGTTTGCAACACCGTCAAATGTCGTCCTCCTAATAATCGCGTGCCTACGCCAGTAGAGACAAATACTTGTAAGCCCTATTTGCTGGAACAAATCAGACTAATCGATCCGAAAATTATTTTGCTAACTGGCGCGACATCGCTCAAATCAATATTGGCTGAAAAACTAGCGATTACCAAAGTTCGTGGTCAATGGTATGAGTGGGAAGGTCGTTTAGTGATGCCAATTTTCCATCCGTCTTATTTATTGCGAAATCAAAGTCGGGAACAGGGCAGCCCGAAGTGGCTAACGTGGCAAGATGTTAAAGCTATCAAAGCTAAATATCTAGAACTTATGGGTGCTGATAGTGTAGTTGGTGATGACGAGGAATTTTAATGAGTGATTTAAGAGCAGATTTAGCGAAAATGGTCGATGCGGCAATCTGGGAATGGTTATCCCCTCATGCGGCAAGGGCAAGGGTAATTTTGGTTGGGGCAAAGTTAGATATTGTCGATGTGGGAGTTGCGCTGACTGAGGACAACACGCAGTTAGTTCAGTCATGGATTGAAGATGGTTGGTTGCGGCATCCGACTAGCGAGGAGCTTAGCGCTTGGAATGCTAACAAAGAAAAAGAGTTTGCAAGTCTTGTTGTGCCGCCCTTTGTGCTTGTAAGGGTTGGTGTATAACTACATAAAAGCCTCGCAATGCGAGACTTTTATGTAGTTATTGCGAAGTGTAAAACCCGAAAAGTAGAGGCGGCGCTTCGTGCCGCCTCTACTTTTCGGGTTTTATGTCTTAATAAAAACAGAAGAGAGAGGAGACGCTTTGCGTCTCCTCTCTCTCTTCTGTTTTTTGAGATTATAAAGCAAAAAAGAAAGACTAGCTATTAGCTAGTCTTTCTTTTTTATTAACGGTAACCAAATGAAAAAGCCTAGGTTACTTTCCCTGTTTCGTTCCTAGGCTTTTTCATTTGTTCGCTCCTCACACCTCTACAATATACAGCCCTTTTTCTAAAATGTCTAGTAGGTTGTCGAGAAAATGAGAGATTTTCCCTAAGCCTTTTGGCTGATATTTGTGTTTATTCTTGTTTTTTATTGCGATCGCTACCCATTCAGAGGAGTCGCTTGGAGTTCCCGCACTGCGTTACAGATTGTGTTACAGATACTTCGCCCAAATATCAACCACATCTTGAGAGCCATACCATTTACCCGATCGCGGTGAGTGATACACCCCATCGATCGCAATATTTGTAGCGCCATCTAGATAAGCTGCCTCAATCGGGATAATGCCATCGCCCCATGCATCACCCTGCCCATTTGTAAGCTCATAGCTGCTATAGGCTAGCCATTTTCTGGGGGTGGATTTTTTGCCCTGCACGGATTTACCTGCGATGCAGATATATTCGATATCGTCATAAAAGGCATCAGGATAATTGTCATTGACAAAGCCTAAATTTGGCAGTGACCAAGGTTCGAGACTACGTTGAGGTGTACCGAGACAGACGAGCTTAGCAACTTTAGATCGAGCATTCCACACTTTGTCGTAATAGGGGCGATCGCCTAAATAAATTCTGGCTAGCCATCCTCCTGCGGAATGGGCAATGATATTTACTTTCGATGCGCCCGATTTTTCTAACTCTAAATTCACGGTTTGGTCGAGTTTTTCTAAAATTGGCGCGATCGAGCGTCCGCCAACGGTTGGAACCCATTCATGCCATTTTAAAGGGACTACTGTTGCCGATAAGTTTTGACTTTCTAGTTTTTTTGCGATCGGGATGTAGTCGGCGGCTCCTGCGAGATAACCCTCAAGGATAATATTTGGATTATTTACAGTTTGCATAGATTTTGATTTATTGGATATACAATAGATATACGTAATTTGGGTTAGTTCTATGACATCTGCGATCGCAAAATGGGGAAATAGTCTCGCAGTACGCATTCCTCAAGCCATAGCTGAACAAGCCCAAATCCAAGTAGGAAGCTATATTAGTATTGAAATTGTTGATAACAAAATTATTTTGACACCTCATCGACGCAAAAAATACACCCTTGAAGAATTACTTGAAGGCATGACTTCAGAAAACTTACATTCAGAGATTTCCACAGGCGCATCTGTTGGAAATGAACGATGGTAAAGCGCTATATTCCTGATCGCGGTGATATTGTGTGGCTAGATTTCGATCCTCAAGCAGGTCATGAACAGGCAGGACATCGCCCTGCTTTTGTTGTCTCTCCCCTCATCTATAACCAAAAATCAAATCTGGCGCTCCTATGTCCTATTACATCCAAAACTAAAGGATGGCGATTTGAAGTTGCTCTAGACAATCCTAAAATCAATGGATTTATCCTAGCTGATCAGATCAAGAGCTTAGATTGGCAAGCCAGAAACATGGCATTTATTGAAAAAGCGCCTCTCAGTATCATTGAGGAAGTTTTGAGAAAAATAGAACTCCTCACCGAAACATACGATACGCGGGAAGCTCCGCGCTTTAGCGCTGAGAGGTAAGCGAACGGCGGTTTCAACCGCCTTATTC
>CASBRC010000024.1 GCA_949128015.1 Synechococcales cyanobacterium PMM_0003 | reverse complement strand
CATCAGGCGAGATTGCCTCAACCATAGGAATTATTGTTTGTGTTGGCAATACCAAATCCTGACTTATGCCTAGCAATCTTGCCGCGCGATCGACTACGGAAGCGGAAATAGATGCTTCATTATCTAAACTCGCCAGTCCACGCGCCAATCTTGCCAATGTCAGCAACCGTCGCATTCCCATCGGGACTTTTTTTGTAAAGTATGCTTGCACTCGGTTGATCGCTTCATCAGAAATTAAAGGCAATACCCCATTAGCAATGATTTCCCGCGATCGCTCGGCTAATTCTCGCAAGTTTTCCGATAACTCGACGGCAATATCCAAATTAGGATCTAATTCGCGATCGCATCTTTGAAAACGTTCGATCGGGCTAAGTTTTTCGAGTTCTTGCAAATATGGCGATTTACACCGCAAAGCAAAGCGATCTAGCAGATGCGGCGATACTTCGCCAAGGCGATCGCTCTGACAACCTGCTATGCACCAAAACCGAGGCTGCCATGTGCGATCGATACCATTGCGTTGCAAAATCGCACATTCGCTATCCAATAAAGTCACGCAAGCGCGGATCGCAGGTAAACTCAATCGAGCAAGATCGGGAATAACCACCAGCAAAGGATTGTTACCATGTTGGACGAGCAGACTCGGTTTCAAATCAATCCTCGAACCTTCGCCTTCTCGACTAATCCTAAAATATCCCCATAGGTTATCTTCGGTAGTTGCCGAATTAAGAGTCAACTTTCGACAAGGAGCATTACGAGCGATCGTTAGTATTTGCATCCAGCGATCGGCAAATTGCAACAAGTCTCGTTCAGTCGCATCAAACACCAGCAAGCCTTGTAACGAAGATTCAATCGTCGCCACAACCAAGACTTTACTGAAATCTTCTTCCCGTCCAGACTGAATCATCTTTTCCATGAAAATTAAGTCGTAGATGTCTTCAGTTCATCTTTGACCTTAAGTACCCGCTCTTCATTCCAAGTCAAACTGCCACCTCTTTGTCGATGCTGCAATGCAAAACGGGCTACTCGCAAAACATCTGCTGCTGTAGGGGACTTCCTGCTCATTAGAGATGCGTGAGCCATCGCCGCCAAAGCCATAATGTAATCCGCCCGATGTCCCTCAGTATCAAAAGCTTTGGCAACCTTCGCACAAACACTTACTAACGCATCACTAGGAACCTGACGCTTAAAATTCTCGCGAGCTTTCAGTAGTTCACTAGCAATTTGCCGATCTTTTTCCCTTGCTTCATTTGAGACTGTTTTGCTGTTGCTAAAACGTTCTGATTCATACATTAAGACATTTTTTAAAATTTGCGATCGCGTTTTCTCATCTTTCTCAGTCACTACTTCCACCATCAACCCAAACCGATCCAATAACTGCGGACGCAAGCCCCCCTCACTCGGATTCATCGTCCCTACTAAGCAAAAATCTATTTGCTTATTCTTTTCATCCTGCCCCTCTTGCTCAACTGTCAAAATTCCTGTTGACGAGACATCGAGAATGATATTCACAATGCGATCGTCTAAAAGGTTGACCTCATCAATATAAAGAATGCTTTTATTCGCCTGTTCCAACAAACCTTCATTGCGTTCAAAAGTACTGTCTTTCATGATTTTTTGCATATCCCAACCACCAACTACCCGATCTTCCGTAGCGTTTATCGGCAAAGTAATTGGCTGTTTCTGATTTGCCATCGCCCCAAAAGCTCGAACCAGCGTAGACTTACCAGTACCGCGATCGCCACTGAGCAAAACCCCGCCAATTTTCGGCGCAATAAAAGCTAGCTCCAAAGCTAGTTTTAGATCGTCTTGCCCCACCATCATTGAGTAAGGCATCACCTTAATTTCTGGAATCTCTTGCAGTGATTTAGTCATGGATATTTACTATTTTTGCTCCATTGTGACACCAGAAATTTTAGCCTTGTCACCAGCCTCAACCCGTTGCACACCAGCACCAGCCATCGATTGCCGAATATTCTCAATTGTCGCTTCATTGCCAGCCACAATTTCCTGAAGCCTTTTTTCTCCACCCAAAAGCTGCAATAATTCCTCAGTAAGATCTGGTGCATCCTTGAGTCGTTGAGCCAAAACCTCAGTAAGTGCTTTTTGTAATGTTGCATTATTCGGTAAAGCAGCTACTGCCTCAGCCGATTCGTGCAATTCTTTATCATCCTTAAATCGACCAGTAATCTTTGCCCAAAGCCCCTTTGCTTGATCCCAAGCCGCGCCAGCCGTCGTATCCGTAAGTTTCTTTTGTAAAGCAGTCTTAAATGGATCAAGGTAGGGTAGAAAAGGCTGTAATAGTTTCACCGTACCAGTAGCGATCGCAACAACATCAGTGATCATAAGAGTTTTTAACGACTTAGTTCAATCGATTTATTCGATATTGTAAACGCCTCGCATACCTTTCTGGCTTTTAATTTTATTCACTGTGCCACTTAGCATAAAATAGCAAGAGATTAACTTTTATTGAGCAGGGATATTTTAAGAGGCAAAACATGGGGCAAACACTCGAAGCTGTAGCGATTAACTATCAAACAGAAAACTATCGCGATGCCTACAGTCGAATCAATGCGATCGTCATTGAGGGCGAAGCTGAGGCGTACAGCAACTATCTCCAACTAGGAGAGCTACTGCCCGACTTTACGGAAGACTTCACTAGACTAGCCAAGATGGAGGACAAACACAAAAAAGGTTTTATCGCCTGCGGTAAAAACCTTAAAGTCACACCCAACATGGATTTTGCGGAAAATTTCTTTGCTGAATTGCATGGCAATTTTCAAAAAGCATTTGCCACAGGAGATATCGTTACTTGTCTGCTGATCCAATCACTCATCATCGAGTGCTTTGCGATCGCAGCTTATAACATCTATATTCCTGTTGCTGATGCTTTTGCGCGCAAGATTACTGAAGGCGTGGTCAAAGAAGAATACTTGCATCTTAACTTTGGCGAAGAATGGTTGCACAATCATTTTGATGACTCCAAAGCAAGCCTAGAGCAAGCCAATCGTCAAAACTTGCCCATCGTCTGGAAAATGCTCAACCAAGTCGAAACCGATGCCAAAGTCCTTGGCATGGAAAAAGAAGCTTTGGTTGAAGACTTCATGATTCAATATGGCGAAAGCCTAGGCAAAATCGGCTTTAACACCCGCGACATCATGAGAATGTCCGCCATGGGTTTGGTCGCTGCTTAATTACTGGCTAAACGTGCGATCGCACGTTTAGCCCCTTTTTTCGTTGACAACTGTAACTGGTAACGCAATCGATGTTTGGTCTTATAGGGCATTTGACAAGTCTTGAACACGCTCAGTCTGTAGCGAGGGAATTAGGCTATCCCGAATACGCCGATCAAGGTTTAGAATTTTGGTGTAGCGCCCCGCCGCAGATCGTCGATCGCATTAAAGTTACAAGTGCTACAGGTCAGCAGATCGAAGGGCTATATATAGAATCCTGTTTTTTACCTGAAATGTTAGCAGGTAGCAAAATTAAAACCGCCATTCGCAAAATCCTCAACGCGATGGCGCTTGCTCAAAAAAATGATGTTGACATTACTGCTTTAGGTGGGTTTTCTTCAATTATTTTCGAGAACTTTAACCTCAACCAGATGTCGAGTGTGCGAAACATTCAACTAGAGTTTAATCGCTTCACCACAGGTAATACTCACACCGCTTACATTATCTGTCGCCAGATCGAAGAAGCAAGCCGTAAGTTTGGGATAGATTTGGCAAGAGCCACGGTAACTGTCTGCGGTGCAACGGGCGACATCGGTAGTGCGGTATGTCGTTGGCTAGATACACGAACCGATATCAAAGAATTATTGCTAGTCGCCCGCAATCAAGAACGCTTGCGAGAGCTGCAAGGTCAGCTCGGGCGGGGTAAAGTCTTAGATATCGAAGAGGCGCTACCACAGTCAGACATTATCGTTTGGGTAGCAAGTATGGCGAAAGGAATGGCGATCGATCCTGCTACGCTCAAGCGACCTTGCATTTTGATTGACGGCGGCTATCCTAAAAATATGTCTACCCTTGTTAAAGAAGCAGGTATTCATGTGATCGATGGTGGCATTGTCGAGCATAGTCTCGATATTGACTGGAAGATCATGAAAATCGTGAATATGACTGCCCCAGCTCGTCAACTTTTTGCTTGTTTTGCTGAAGCAATGCTCTTAGAATTTGAAGGTTGGCATACCAACTTCTCGTGGGGACGCAACCAAATCAGCATTGAAAACATGGACAAAATTGGCGCAGTGTCAGTCAAACATGGATTTCGACCATTAATCGGCTAAAAGGTGAGCAAGTAGTGTTTTTGCACACCCTTGCTCACCTTTTGAGTTTTACGCATTGCGATCGCTATAATGGATTGCTAGAGTCACTTTGTTCGCTTAAGGTACACATCCAATGACCAGTCTGTTTCTGGAACGTCTTCACAGCAGCGATCGCCCCGTTATTGTTTTTGATGGTGCGATGGGTACAAACTTGCAATTGCAAAATCTCACCGCCGAGGACTTCGGTGGT
>CASBRC010000023.1 GCA_949128015.1 Synechococcales cyanobacterium PMM_0003 | reverse complement strand
CAAGAAAAAACTCTGGCTCCCCTTCTCCTTGCAAGGAGAAGGGGTTGGGGGATGTGGTGCATTTTCTTTCCACGTAACATCAGTATTAAGTATGCTGCTCTGGAACCAAAATAAAGAAGCAAAAGAAGCAAAAGAAGCAAAAGTGGATAGCCTGACTAGGCTCCCATAAAATCCAGAAAGCCAATACGGCGCAAAGCTCCGTATTGGCTTTCTGGATTTTATATCTCAATCGCCAAGACGGTTGAGATATAATTACAAAACTGAAAAATATTTTGAATAGTCTAGGTAGTCATTGAGCGTGCCAAAGGTCGGGATTATATATAACGACGCAAAACCTGTCGCTGTGCGTGTAGCGTTGGATATGAAATTATGGCTAGAAAAGCATGATATCCAGACTGTTATGGCGACAGGAAATGGCGGTATTTTGGGCTATGGTAAGCCAGATGCTCCTGTTTGTCATACACCGATCGAAAGCTTAGTACCATTAGGCTTTGATCGCAATGTCATGTTTGTCGTGGCTCTCGGAGGAGATGGGACAGTCTTATCAGCTTGTCGCCAAATCGCTCCACTTTACTTGCCCGTCTTAAATGTGAACACAGGACATATGGGTTTCTTGACTGAGACCTATTTGACTGACTGGGAAGACGCGATCGCTCAAATCATCGAAGGCAATTATGTTATCGAACAGCGCTCAATGATGAGAGTGCGTGTTTATGATAGTCAAGGGCTACTCTGGGAAGCTTTATCATTAAATGAAATGGTATTGCATCGCGAGCCTTTGACCAGTATGTGTCATTTTGAAGTGAGGATTGGACATCACCTGCCAGTCGATATTGCGGCAGATGGCGTAATTATTTCCACCCCAACAGGCTCGACTGCCTACGCTCTTTCCGCAGGTGGCCCCGTCATTGAGCCGGGGATTCCTGTGTTTCAGCTTATTCCCATTTGCGCTCATTCCATGGCCTCGCGCTCTTTAGTCTTCGCAAATACTGAAAAAGTGATTGTTACACCTGCCAATCGTCATCGTTTGGTGTTGGTTGTTGATGGTAATGCGGGATGTTATGTCTATCCTGACTATCGCGTTGAGGTTGAGCGATCGCAATATCCTGCAAGGTTTATCCGCCTCCAAAAAGGTGAATTTTTTCAAGTCTTACGGGAAAAATTAGGATGGGGACTGCCACATATTTCTAAGCCAACTTTGGGCGAACTAGCTTAAAATCCATAAAGATGAGCTTATAAAAGGCGCTATGAGTCAAAGTCTCAGCTTTGCAAATCAAGATTTACGCGATCGCTCTTTTAAGGGTAAAAATCTGGTCGGTGCTGACTTTAGCGGCGCAGATATTCGTGGGTGCAACTTTTGTCGCGCTCAACTTAAAGCTGCTAATTTCGCCAATGTACGAGCGGGGAAAAGCCCGCGCCAAACTGCGATCGCAAGTATGATTTCGTTCGTAATGGCGCTGATGTTTGCAGGTACTGCCATGATTGCCACGATTTTACTGCTCACATTTGCGATCGCATTTATTTTTGGCATGGGGATTGTCAACCGTGAAACAGTCTATTGGGTGGCAATCGTGGTGATCGTGGTGTTTGCGATTAGCTTTGCGATTAGCTTTACAGGTAGCTTTGCGATCGCAGGAATCAAAGGAACTTCTACGGCAATTCCTATTTCCTTATGCATTGCCTTTGTGTCGGGATTTTTTGGCTCAACATTCACAAAAATACTAGTCGCTGGTGCTTTTAATGCGATCGCAAATGCTCTGAGGTTTAATGTCTTCACGGCTCTACTAATATTTTTAGCGATCGAGCCTTTACAAATTTTTGGCAGCCTTTATTTATTTCGGCTTGTCATAAATACAGCAAAAAAAACTACAGGCACAAGATTTCAGTATGCCGATCTCACTAAAGCCTCATTTCACAAGGCAAATTTGGCTAATTGCGATTTTTCTAATGCGATCGTCAATGATGTTGATTGGGAACAAGCCCAAATATCACGTTGCAAACTATAAAAAAGAAGGGACGCAAAGCGTCCCTTCTTTTTATTCGTCTTCAGCAAACTGATAGCGCATTAAGTCCTTCGGATCGGGTTCAGGCGATGTTTCGGCAAAGCGGACACATTCTTCAACCACATCGCGGATCTTCTTGTCGATCGCTTTCAATTGGCTTTCTTTAACCAAGCCATGCTCAAGCACACGGCTAGCAAAGATTTTAATCGGATCGCGTCCAAACCATTTGTCCTTGTCTTCCTTGCTGCGTAGCTCATCGGGGTCAGCCAAAGAGTGACCTCTAAAGCGATAGGTCATACATTCCAAGACCGTTGGACCCTCACCAGCTCGACCGCGACGGATTGCCTCTTGAGCGCGTTCTCGTACCGCTAACACGTCCATCCCATCAACTTCAAAGCCTGGTATCCCAAAAGCTTCAGCTTTCTTATGGATCCTGACATCAGAAGTAGCACGATGGTGCTTCATACCGATCGCCCAATCATTATTTTCGATTACAAAAATAATTGGCAATTTCCACAAAGCTGCCATATTCAGAGTTTCGTAAAACTGACCATTGTTGCTTGCCCCATCACCAAAGAAACAAGCCGTCACTTGGTCAGCATTGGGATCGCCCATCACTTCGCGGCGATATTTTGACTGAAATGCTGCACCCGATGCGACAGGGATACCTTCAGCAACAAAGGCATATCCACCTAAAAAGTTATTCTTGGCTGAGAAAATATGCATTGAGCCGCCACGACCTTTGCTGCATCCCGTCTCTTTGCCGAATAATTCTGCCATGACTTCATTGGCAGTAACACCTGCACTCAGAGCATGAACGTGATCGCGGTAGGTGCTGCATACATAGTCATCAGAACGCATTGCTTTAATTACACCACTTGCTACGGCTTCTTGACCGTTGTACAAATGGACAAACCCAAACATTCTTCCGCGATAATACATTTCCGCGCACTTATCCTCGAAAGTGCGCCCTAATACCATGTCTTCGTAGACGATTAGGGCTTCGTCTGTGGTGATATTGGGTGCAGAAGTCGAAACAGGCGCAACAGTGTCTTGAGGCATCGATTCAATAAGTGGGCTAATCGTTAAATTTTTCTTCTGTTTAGTCTAGCAGTGAATGTCTATATACGGCATTAAAAGCCCAAAAAGCGATCGCGCACGCGCAGCGTGCGCCATCGCTTTTTGAGGTTTTAAATACTATGGATGCAGTGGTTCAATGCACTATACAATTCTATCCATTACATTAAAGTAAATTAAAAGAGCAAACTTTATGACTACCCATTTTATTACTGCGGAAATCGAGATTAATGAAAATCAAGATGCGATCGCAAAAACCGTCGAACAGGAGCTAGCCAAACATGGCGAACCATTGCGTTGGGCGATTGCTTCTGTCGAGAACAAGATCGATGCAACGACAAATGTAGCGACTAAGACGGCTCATGTTGAAGCGGTCGTCACGCGCAATTAAAATCCAAAAAGCTGTAGCGCCCGCGAAGCGGGCGCTACAGCTTTTTGGTTTAGTTTTTGTTCTCAATCTACTATAACGTCAGTTCGGGATAAGCCAAGAACTAAAGTTCTTGGCTCAAAGCTAAAACCCGTTGAAACGGGTTAAAGACGATTTTTAGAAATTTTTCAGTCGGTTTTAACCGACTTAAGCTTT
>CASBRC010000022.1 GCA_949128015.1 Synechococcales cyanobacterium PMM_0003 | reverse complement strand
TGATATGCCTGTGCAAGGAAATCTTGATCCCTGTGTGCTATTTGCGGATCAAAGCTATATTCGCGATCGCATTTTAGATGTCATTGCTAAAGCTGGCAACAAGGGTCACATCATGAACCTTGGACATGGCATTTTGCCCACCACGCCCGAAGATAATGCCAGATTCTTCTTTGATACTGTCAAGGGACTCGGCGCGTAACAGCAATTACGCAAATAAAAAAGCCCTGCAATGCAGGGCTTTTTTATTTGCGTAATTGCTAAAACTCATCCTTAAAAATGTGTTGCAAAATCCTACGGTTTTCTACTTGCAAGCCTTTAACTTCAGATTGCATCTCCCTAACATCAGACTGCATCTGTCTAATGTCAGCTTGTGTACTTGCCATCGACTCTCCTAACTGCATCATAAATGTGGTTAGATTTGCGATCGCTTCAGTATTAACTTTTTGCTGTGTAGCCACTTGATCGACTGTGCGATCAATACGTTCGTACTGCCTTGCAAGGGTAAACATGATGTCTTTGACGGTATCTAAATCGTCGGCAACGCCATCAAGTGTTAAGGGTGGCTGTGTCATTTTGAAGTTGCTCCTTATGGTTGAAGAGATTAAAGATATTTTTGCAAAATCATTTTTAAGCGATCGCGACTTGCTTCAGATACCTTACTTAAATCCGTCAAGATCGAAGTTTTTAATGCATGGTGAGCTTCAGACTTCGGCGGATTAGCGGCAATTTTGGCAACTGCATTTTGAATTACCTGTTGAGCATTCACCGCATTTTTATGTAAATTCTGAATGATCATCTCGACAGTGACACTCTCATGATCATTGTGCCAGCAATCATAATCAGTGACCAGTGCGATCGTGGCATAGGCGATTTCGGCTTCACGCGCGAGCTTCGCCTCAGTGAGATTAGTCATCCCAATCACCTTTGCGCCCCAACTACGATAGAGCAGCGATTCAGCTTTGGTGGAGAAAGCTGGACCCTCCATACAGATGTAAGTTCCGCCCTTATGCACTTTATTGCGCCCTAAATCAACGCCTTCCGCAGCATGCGCGACTACCGATAGTAATGATTTGCAAATTGGCTCCCCAAAAGCAACGTGAGCGACGATGCCTTCACCAAAAAATGTTGCGGTGCGGCTAGTTGTGCGATCGATAAATTGATCGGGAAGCACAATATCTAAAGGTCTGGCATATTCCTGTAAAGAGCCAACTGCTGAGGCAGAAATGATATATTCTACGCCCAAGCTTTTCATGGCATAGATATTGGCGCGATAGGGAACTTCTGATGGGAGAAGGTGATGCGATCGCCCATGTCTGGCTAAAAATACGACTGGTGTTCCTGATAATTTGCCATAGATAAATGCATCTGACGTTTTGCCGAACGGGGTATCAATATTAATTTCTTGAACATCAGTCAGAGCCGACATTTTGTAAAGTCCACTGCCACCAATAATGCCAATTTGTGAATTAACTGTCATATTTCTTAGGGATTTGCAAATTTAATAGAGACGTATCTAAATTTGAAGTTACCATATCGAGGCGGATGACTTACAAGAAGTCTCGCGCAGCGAGACTTCTTGTAAAACTAGGCTTTAACAGCTTGCAAATCTGCAAGTAAATTATTTAACTGCTCAGTGGTGGCGTGATAAACCTCACCGCAAAAATGACATGTTGCCTCAGCACCTTGATCATCAGCAATCATCGATCGCAAATCTTCTTCACCAAACATTTTCATCGCCGCTAACATGCGATCGAGAGAGCAAGGACAGTGAAACTTCACATCCTTACTCAACGGTAAAATATCTAAATGCATATCGGCAAATAATTCCGTCATCACATCTTCGATGTTTTTGCCTTGAGTTAGCAAATCTATAAAACTTTGCGGATTACTCTTTGCATCTAGTTGGATCAGTAAATCTTCCTGAGAACGGTTGGAAGTTTTCGCCGCCCGAAGCGTCGCCACAGGCATAATTTGCAATAATAGCCCAGCCGCAAATTTCACAGGATTTTCGCTACTATCTTGATCAATTAATTCGGTGAGAATAAGTTTGGAATAAGTTTGTTCAGAAGAAGCTAAATACCAAGCCACATCATTAGCAATGTCACCCGCAATTAACTCAACGGTGCTGCTATAGGGTTCACCGTAACCCATATCCCGCATAACTTTAAAAAAACCTGTTTGTCCAACACCCTGACTAACATTTTGTTGCCCATCAGCCAACGGCGGCAGTTCAAATTGAGGATTAGAGACAAATCCACGTACTGTTCCATCAAAGCCCGCGTCAGCATAGACTAAACCTAGTCCACCATCACCCGCGACTCTGACATTTACTCTGGCTTGCTCTTTTTTCATGTTTGAAGCAAGTAGCAAGCTAGCACTCATCGTCCGACCGAGTGCGGCTGTGGCGACCGTCGATAAATGATGGCGGCGATGTGCTTCATTAAGGGATTGGGTGATATTCACGCCAACGACTCGGACTCTGCCGTCGGCGGTGAGGGCGCGAATTAAGCGATCGTTCATTAACTTTTCCTAACGTTTGCGAATTCAACAAATTAACGCAGGCAAAGCCTGACTTTATATCTATGTTAACTTGATGTTAACTTGAGTTCGATCGCTCCAGAAAGTAGGTGCGGCGCTGAGAGCCGCACCTACTTTTGTAATCCAGCAATTCTCATTATAAAAATCAATTTCATAATGAGGATTGCTGTTTGTGATTATCAAATGCAGCAAAATTTTATAATTTTGGTATGATTGGTTTGAGCATTTGGTCAATATGGGAGAACCATGCAACACACTGGAAACGCCTGGGATAAAGACGCTCTAAAAAATCCAGAAGCAGAATATCAGACTCTAGTGGGCTTACTCAGGAACAAACAAGATTTTGGTATGTTGTTTGTTCGTTGTTCACCTGCGGAAGGTGAGCAAATTATTAAAAGGACGCGGGCAGATGCAGCGAGTCAAAAAATCAATATATTAAGACTTGATCGCCCGATTGCTGATTTTCATGAAATGTTTGTGGGCGAAATAGGTTTACATGACACAAACATATTATTTGTCACAGGCATTGAAGAATTTTTAGAAGGTCAAGTTCATGAGCTAGACGATCGTGGGTTAGGCGAGAAGTTGACCCATGTGCCGCGTCCACTTGCGCATCTGATTTTATTGCAATCGAAACTCAAAGAGAATTTTTCGATCTGTTTTGTATTTCTATTGCCTTTATTTGCGCTCAAGTTTTTTATTGACAGCTATCCTGAATTTTTTGGCGATGCTGTTGAGGTGTTTGAGTTTCCTACTGACATGGAGCTGATGCGCCAAGAGACTTTTCGCTGGGTCAGTGACGATCGCTATGAAGCCTATGCCAAAATTAGTGAGGAGGATCGCGATCGCAAATATGATGATCTCCAAAAATTAATCGAGGCGCAGCCCTTAATCTCAGAGCGCCGCATTGAGCTATTACTGGAGCAAGGTGGGTTATTAGTAGCGGGTAACCGTTGCCAAGAAGCGATCGCAAATTGCGATCGCGCCTTAGCAATTCGCGATAATAATCATTTGGCTTGGTATAACCGTGCCGTAGCCCTAGACCTGTCTAGTCACCATGAAGAGGCTGTGCAGAATTATCATCAAGCGATCTCATATCAAGAAGACTTTTATGCGGCTTGGCACAACCTTGGTACTTCATTAAGTATGTTGGGGCGCTACGAAGAAGCGATCAATAGTTACAACACGGCGCTCAAACACAAGCCTGATTATTATTATTCCTATGGTGGTAAAGGCTTAGTTTGTGGTGTGCTTGGCAAATACGAAGAAGCGATCGACTATTGTGAAAAAGCTTTAGCTATTAGACCAGACTATGTTCAGGGTTGGTTTAGTCGAGCTTATGCGCTTGAAAGTATTGGACGATATGACGAGGCGGTGGCAAGCTACGATCGCGCCCTAGAGTACAAACCTCACGATCATCAAATTTGGTACAGCCGTGCTAAAGCCCTTGAACAATGGGGCAATTATACTGAGGCGGTCGCTAGTTACGATAAAGCTTTAGAACTCCGTCCCGATGACTATTACGCATGGAACAATCGTGGGCTGGTGCTTAGCAAGCTCGAACTTTATGAAGATGCGATCGCAAGTCACGATCGGGCTTTAGAGATCAATCCTGACGATCATTTTGCTTGGTACAACCGTGGCAATGCCCTGAGTGGGCTTGGACTGCTCGAAGAAGCGATCGCCGCCTACGATCAAGCTATTCAAATCTCACCGCAAGAACCTCAGTTTTTGCAAAATCGCAAAATTGCGTTAAGAAGACTGGGTTTTGAATAAAGTTGAAATAATGTACCAGAACAAACAAGCCCATGACCACACCGATTAACCAACCTACGACATCACCTAATCTTCCGACTTCACCAAATATAGTCAACAATACGCCAACAGGATTTATTCCGACGCAAACAAGTCTCTGTCAAAAAAAAGGCTTGAGAATACCTCTGAGCTTGTTGATTACAGTGCCATTTTTGTTAAACACTTTTGGCATTGTGGGACTAATTGGATGGTTGTCTTTTCGGAATGGGCATCATGCAATCCTTCATCTTGCCAATCAATTCCATCGTAAAGTTACCGAGCAGGTTCAAGATCGCTTACATTCATACTTAGAACTTCCCTATACCCTAAATAAACTTAATGCCAATAGTATTGAGTTAGAACAAATCGATTTTAAGAATGAGCAGAAAGTCCAAACTCACTTTTGGAAACAGCTTCAAAGCTTTCGTCATATTAGTAATATTTACGTCGCTACTACTGCTGGCAAATACTTTGGCGCAAGACGAATCAAAGATCGGTTTGCTGTCGAAAATTCGACGACGACTTTTATGACGGATAGTTTTGGGCGACCACAAACAATCTTAATGGCAAAGAACAACTTTAACCTAAGCGAACGACCTTGGTATCAGAGTGTAGTTGAGAAAAGGGAAAGTATCTGGACGGAAGTATATACAGATTCGATTACCGAAGAACCTGCAATTACCGCGATTAAGCCTTTCTATCAAGAGAATGGTGAACTGCAAGGAGTACTAGGTGTGTCGATGCTTTTGGGGGATATCAATCAGTTCTTAAAAGATACAGAAGTTAGTAAACAAGGACAAACATTAATTGTTGAATCTTCAGGTAAATTGGTAGCTACTTCTAACTTAGATGTAGAAATATTGGCAAAAGAGAATAAGTCCGAACGCATTTTCGCAACCCAAAGTCAAGATAAATTGACTCGCACAGTGGCTGAATGGCTAAAATCTCAGCCTATCCAAGACAATAATGAAATTCAGCAGTCAGTGATTAATTTTGAGGGAGAATCATATTTTCTGCAAGTTGGGAAATTGAGTAATGACTCTGGTTTGAATGGATTGGATTGGCGCATTGTTGTTGCCGTACCTGCATCTGATTTTATGTCACCGATTAAAGAAAATACAGGTTTTACGATAATGCTATGTCTAATCGCGCTGGGGTTGAATGCCGTGCTGGGCATCATGGCTGCCCGCCGCATCAGTCGCCCTATCAGCCAACTTAGTCAGGCTAGTCAATCGATCGCTAATGGCAATCTCGATCAAAAGGTGGAATATTCCTGTGCAATTAAAGAATTAGCAATCTTAGAAAATTCCTTTAATCAAATGAGTCGTCAGATGAAAAGATCGCACACGCGGTTAGAGGAATATTCTCAGCTTTTAGTGCAGAAAGTAGACGAACGCACCTATGCATTACAGCAAGAAATTTTGGAGCATGAACTCACGGAAGCAGCGTTGCGCGAGTCAGAAGAAAAGTTTGCCAAAGCATTTCGCTCCAGTCCTGACGGCATGGCTTTGCTCTCCAATGAAACCTACAAGCATATTGATGTTAATGATAAATGGACAGAAATCACAGGCTATAGCCGTGTGGAAGCAATCGGTGCTGCTCCTTCAGATTTAAATCTTTGGGTTGATCTAGAAGAACGCGATCGCATGTTAATAATTTTGGATGCTAAGGATAGAGTGTCTAATTACGAAGCAAACTTCGTAACTAAGCAGGGCAAAAAATTTACGGGGCTGATCTCTTCGGAAACCATCGAATTGGCAGGAAAAAGCTTTGCGATCTATGCTGTTAAAGATATTAGCGATCGCAAACTGATCGAAGAGAATATTAAAGAGAGTGAAAAGAAATATCGCGATCTTGTAGAGTCAGCTAACTGCATCATTTTACGCTGGGATACCCAAGGGCATATTTGTTTCTTAAATGATTATGGATTGAAGTTTTTTGGCTATCAATTAGAAGAGATAATCGGTACTTATGTATTAGATACGCTTGTCTCAGCAAAAAATATATCGAAAGAAGATTTGCGAAATATGATCGCGGAAATATGCTGTGCTCCTGAGAAATATCAACTCAATGAAAATGAGAACATTTGCAAAGATGGGCGACGGGTATGGGTGACTTGGTCTAACAAACCAATCTATGACGATCAAGGAAAGTTAATTGAAATTTTATCAGTAGGGACAGATATCACCGATCGCAAACAAGCCGAAAAAGAGCTGCAATTAGCTAAAGAGGTAGCAGACACAGCCAACCGTGCAAAGAGCGAATTTCTTGCCAATATGAGTCATGAGTTACGAACCCCATTAAATGGCATTCTTGGATATGCTCAAATCCTCAAGCGCAGTTATGATCCTAATAAGCATATGGAAGGTTTAGAAATCATTCAGCGCAGTGGTGAACATCTACTAACCTTGCTTAACGATATTCTCGATCTTTCTAAAATTGAAGCCAAAAAGCTAGAACTCAATCCCAACGAGTTTGATCTTCCGAAGTTGCTCCAAAGCATTGCCGACATATTTCAATTACAAGTACATGCTAAGGATGTGCAGTTGCTCTATCAGCCCACCACATTGCCAACAATGATGTATGGTGACGAAAAGCGCTTACGACAAGTATTAATTAATTTATTCGGAAATGCGGTTAAATTTACTGATCGCGGCAGTGTATCTCTTTCCGTGATTGCCCAACCTTGTGAAAGCAGTAATAACTACAAAGTCCGTTTTGCGATCGCAGATACAGGTGTGGGGATTGCCCCCAATAAATTAGAAGATATCTTTTTGCCATTCCAACAGGTTGGCGATCGCACCCGTCACTACTCTGGTACTGGGTTAGGCTTACCAATTTGCCAAAAGCTAGTAGAGATGATGGGAGGAAATTTACATGTTGAGAGCAGTTTAAATAAAGGTAGTATTTTCTGGTTTGAAATTGAGTTAACTGAAGTTCCTAATTATACTCAGGCTGGATCGATCGATAGTCGGAATATTACAGGTTACTTCGGTGAGCGGCGCAAGATTTTGATTGTTGATGATAAGACCGAAAATCGTATGGTATTGAGTGATTTACTCACCCCAGTTGGTTTTATCGTGGCTGAAGCGATCGATGGCTATGACTGCATTACCCAAGCTCAGATATTTGAGCCAGATTTAATTTTATTGGATATGGTGATGCCACAGCTTGATGGACATGAAACCACGAAGCAGTTACGTCAATTACCAATGTTCCAAAAAACGGCGATTATCATGGTTTCGGCAAGTGTCTTCAATCAAGATCGCAGTCTTAGTATTGCTGTGGGATGTAATGATTTTATTGCTAAGCCTGTTGATCCTGATACGTTATTTCATATATTGCGATCGCAGCTCAATTTAGAATGGGAATACGAAGATGTAAACAGCTCTCATTTCCATATCGATAAGACTATCAAAATCGATGCTAATGAGCTTTCACGACCTTTGATCTCACCACCAACGGATACTCTCGAAAAATTATTACAACTTGCCCGTATGGGTGACATTCTGGCGATTCAAGATGAAGTCACACTTCTAAAAGCAAATGATTTTACATTTATTCCTTTTGCAAATCAAGTTCTAGACTATGCCCGTGATTTTCAAATCAAACGAATTCGTGAGTTTTTAGAATCTCAATCCTCAAAAACATAGTGCTAAGTAGGGCTTAAAAAACACAAAAGATCTGTCAGTCAATGGTTCTGTGACTTTTTGCCCAAACAAGCGATCCCAGTCATTCTAATCAATCTTGCAATTACAGCGCTTTACGCTTTTATAAAACCCAGAGAGATTTTTGAAAGTGCCGCTTCGCGGCACTTTCAAAAATCTCTCTGTACCCTTTAAAGCCTCAATAGGCTGTAGTTAACATTCAATGGGTGCGTTACATTTCATTAACACACCCATCAAGATCTGCGAGCGCACTATCTATCCATTATGGATTTCCGTCAGTTGTGCAGTCATAAGTCATTCCTGCATTAGGATAACTGCCAATGCTGAGTGCTGCTTTGCCACCACCGTAATCTTCCAGAATATACTGAGAGCCATCATTACTATTAAATGTATAGATGGATGAGTAGTTGCGTCCGCCATGATGACTGCCATTTCTAATGGTAAGAGTTCTTCCTCTAGCATTAGTTGCCTTATAGGTGTAACGATCGCGACCTTGCTCACTTAGGGTAATGGAGAAATTGCCACACGCATAAGTTTGCTGCCAAGGAGGAGCCTGACTAATGATTATTGGATTTGTGACGGGAGTTGTGGCATGAGCAGACGGGGAAGCTAGTATGAATTCAACACCCAATAAACTAGCGATCGCAATTAAACCTGTTAGCTGTTTTTTGATATAGCGGTTTTCAGTTGACCATGTGTAGCTGAATCTAAGCTTTTAAAGATATTGTCAAGCATTTCAAAAGCCAAATTTTGCCTATGCTCATATGAAAACCGCTATATGATTCATAAATTAAAGTATTTCACTACTTGAAATCTACTTCAACTTTACCAAATAATCGTAACCTATGTAAAGTAAAGATTTTTTTATCATAAAACCCATTCATGATGTATTTTGCATAAGAAATCTCCAGCTTTGCTATTTTCAGTTTATTTAGGCTCGCCTACTTATTGTTGAACATCCT
>CASBRC010000021.1 GCA_949128015.1 Synechococcales cyanobacterium PMM_0003 | reverse complement strand
TTGTGTAGCTGTCGCCAAGTATGTTAGGACATAAAACCCAAAAAGTGGAGGCGGCGCGGAGCGCCGCCTCCACTTTTTGGGTTTTGGTTTGTTTTAATACAAGTGGCGATAGCGATAAACCCCAAAAAGCTGAGGCGCACGCGCAGCATGCGCCTCAGCTTTTTGGGGTTTTATCGTAATTGCGATCGCTATTTTATGGAATCGTTATTTTAGGACTGTTATACCAATTGTAAGTCGGACTATCAGGATCATCATCCACACCCAACTTACTCTCAGCACCATCAATCTGAATTCGCACTAAATACTCACCTGCCTTAATATTGACAATCGGAATCTCAATCGTGGAACTAGTATCTGGCAAAGGAGGACGATCAAACATATAGACATTGGGACTATCAGTCGTCCATTCATTTAGAGATAAGACCACCTTCTGCTTTTCACGAACTAGCACATCTAACTGAACTACAACCACCGCCGATCGCAAATTATCTTCAATTATTTCTAGATGATTTACAGCCACACCGATAATCGTCGGACAGAGGACAAACGGCATCACATTCGAGGCGATCGAATTAGTCATTAATGGCGAAGTGCTAGCGATGCGATGGATTACTTGCAAACTTTGCACCCCAGCTTGGATTTGCGGTAGAGACATATCTGCAAGAGAAAAAGCAATTTCGCGATCTTGCACCGATATTGGCGTAATCACTAAATCTCCAACATGGACTTCTACTATCTCACTTAACAAACTGCGCCCACGAATAATCATCACACTGCCAATTACAATCGGCTCAAATCGACTACCCTGAGCTACCACTTGCTCAATATAGGGCGATGCAGGGAACGGAACGATACCTGCGGGAGAAGCATCGCGAATTGGTAAGGCTCTTTGGAAGTTTTCTCTACCTTCGACAATTACTAGACAAGCTCGATAGGCGATCGATAGTACATAGGGAACTTGATAAAAAACTGACCATGCCTTAGACAGATCTTCTAGTGAAATATCCACAGGTACAATATTAATCTGTTGAATTTGATCGACAAGATCGGAATCCACCAAAAAGGGAAATGTCGAGTCATTACAAGTAGAACGAATTAATTCCGTTGTGAGAATTCGCTTATCCACAAGAGTACTGACCACACTTCCCAATACCCGTTGCGGTTGCAGTTCCGCATCATTGCCATAGCAACTCATCATGTAAAAGAGATCGATCGCCACTTGCCGATTGAGCGGATTGCCCTTAGTGCGATTGGGCGTAGAGTCATAGTTAGCTAAAGCAGGATTACTCGTCACCTGATATAAAAAAATATTTACCCCCACTTCTGGCGCACCTGTAGAAATTGCACTTGGTGATAAAGTTGTTGCCCGCGCCCCTTCAATATCCTGTTGGATCACTGCTTGTAAGATTCTTTGCAGAGTTGCCGTTACCGTTGCGATCGCTAAATAATTACTCATCTGCACTCACTAAACCTAATTTCAACGCCCTGACGATTGCTTGGGTGCGGCTAGCTACACCCAACTTCTCAAATACACTAGTGAGATGCGCTTTAACAGTAGCGATCGTCACATGCAGATAGCGAGAAATATCTTCATTGGAGGCTCCCTTAATCAGCCAATTCAGCACCTCCTGTTCGCGATCGGTAAGATGAATTGTGGAATGCCCCTGAAGCGAGCGCCCTGCATAAAAATGAAAAATCCGAAAGAAACTAGTCGCAATATCTGGCGGCAAAAAGATTTCATCATTCATAACCGTCGAAATTGCCTCATAAAGTTGACTGCCAATCCGATCTTTTGCCACATAACCTCTAGCTCCCAACTGCATCGCTCTAAATACTAATTCATCTTCGCGATGAGCGGACAAAATTAAAACTTTGCCATGATAATCTAATTTTTTGAGATCCATTAGCACTTTTAGCCCACTCTCTTCAGGTGATTTTAGATCCAGTTTGACATCCAAAAGAATTAGAGAAGGCTTTTGCTCAACTACAAGTTTGACTGCTTGGACGCAAGAGGTCGCTTCCCCGACAATCTTAAACTGGAGATAACAATCATCACTATAAAAACTTAGTAGTGTATGTAAACCGCGACGGAAATTGGAGTCATCTTCCACCAATAAAACCGATACTATTTGAGCCGTTGTTGTCATCTAAGAATTATAGACTAAAGTCTAATAACCCTTAATTTTAATCGTCCTTACTGTATACGTCTATAGATATAGTTTAACGGGTGGCATATGGCATTAGACTACTTCGCCCCAGGCGTATACGTCGAAGAGGTTGATAAAGGCAGTCGTCCCATCGAAGGCATCAGCCTTAGTGTGGCAGGCTTTGTTGGATTTACTGAAGATGTACGCGGTGATGCTGAGCTTTTCAAGCCAATGATGGTCACATCATGGGATCAGTATCGTGAATATTTTGCTGCACCTGGTTCAGATGGATACACTGACTTTGATGCATACTTACCATTCGCCGTTAATGGCTGGTTTGTAAATGGCGGTGGACGTTGTTGGGTTTCTAGTATCGGGACAAGACTCCCTGGCTCTGAACCTCCCGCCCCTGAAGCAACTGCACTCCG
>CASBRC010000020.1 GCA_949128015.1 Synechococcales cyanobacterium PMM_0003 | reverse complement strand
CGGTTTGCAAAAAAATATTAGGATTAGCCCTATATTCACACATACTCCCTTCCCACCCAAGAATTAGCGTTGCGGCGCTTCGCGCCGCAACGCTAATTCTTGGGTGGGAAGGGAGTATGTGTGAATATAGGGCTAATCCTAATATTTTTTTGCAAACCGATGGCTATTAAAAAATTATCCGATGTGGAGATTTCATCTGCGATCGCACAACTAGCAGGTTGGTCAGTCGTCGATCAGAAGTTACAAAAAAACTTTAAATTTCGTGATTTTGTCGAAGCATTTGGCTTTATTAGCAAAGTTGCGATCGTGGCTGACAAGATGGGACATCATCCTGAACTTTTTAATGTCTATAACAAAGTCAAAATCGACCTCACCACCCATGATGCTGGCGGAATCAGCGCTCTCGACTTTGAGCTAGCTCAAAAAATCGACAAACTGCTATAGCCTTTATATAAAATCCAAAGGATAAAATGCGGCGCTTCGCGCCGCATTTTATCCTTTTAACAAAAAGGGACGCGAAGCGTCCCTTTTTGTTAGGCGTGGCGCTTTTGATGCCATTGCCATGCATGTTGCAAAATCAAATTTAAATCAGCATATTGGGGCTGCCAGTTCAAGATTTTTCTGGCTTTGTCACTACTGCCAACTAAAGCAGGTGGATCGCCTGCGCGGCGATCGCCCATCACTACATTAATCGGCTTGCCCGTAATTTGCTTGGCAGCATCAATTACCTCTTTGACGGAAAAGCCATTGCCATTGCCAAGATTAAAAATTTCGCTCTGGTTGCCCTTGAGCAAGTATTCCAAGCCCAATACATGAGCTTCAGCAAGATCAGTTACGTGAATATAATCACGTATGCAAGTCCCATCGGCTGTCGGATAATCAGAACCATAGACCGTAATTGCTTCGCGTTTACCCAGCGCTGTTTGCAAAATTAGCGGAATTAAATGGGTTTCAGGATTATGATCCTCACCGATCGCACCAGTCGGATCGGCTCCTGCGGCATTGAAATATCTAAAAATCACTGACTTCAGCCCATAGGCAACATCAAAATCTTGCAAAATCCGCTCAACCATTAACTTAGTTGCCCCATAAGGATTAATCGGCGCTTGCGGATGATCTTCGGTAATCGGGATTTGCTGAGGCACGCCATAACTAGCACAGGTAGAGGAAAACACAAAGGTTTTCACGTTCGCCGCAACCATTGCCTCTAACAGAGATAAAGTACCAACGACATTGTTACGATAGTATTTATCAGGCTGAGTGACTGACTCGCCCACATAAGCATAGGCAGCAAAATGCATGACAGCAGTAATATTGCGATCGCTAAATAACTTATCTAGCAAATTGCGATCGTTCGTATCTCCAACAATCAATTCAGCACCTAAAGTGTTGGCAATGTCTTGATGACCATAGACTAGATTGTCTAAAATCAGCACTTCATAACCAGCCTGTTGCAGCGCTTTTACTGCATGAGACCCGATATAGCCTGCTCCACCCGTAACTAGAACTGTTTGATCGCTCATAACGTTTTTATTTTTGAATTAATTTTTTAATTAATTTTTGAATATGGCAAATTAAAAAAGTAGAGACAACGCGGAGCGTTATCTCTACTTTTCTGCGATTATAGTCGGGATTTGAGAATGTCGAAAATTTCAGGTGGAATTTGAGTGCGGAGCGATCGCCCTAAGCGATTTTTCTTTTGGGCTATTTGTAAGCACTCTAACTTTTGACATAAATATGCCGATCGCCCCATACCATGATCTAGTTGAATATGATTTTGAACTTCATGTTTAGACTCACCTTTATTGTTAAGCTGATCTGTGGGTGCGATCGGCACGCGCACCACCCTCCAAAAAGTATCGCGTATGGCGATACATTGGCAACTAACACAACGACGGTGTAGCTTTAGAGCCAAACTAATTTACTCCTACAGCGATTTTTATGGACATAAAGCCAAGATATTTTTTAATCTTCAAAATCAAGTTCAACATCTCGTTTAGGCTCAAGAGTTAATGTCCTTGCAGTACCTTCCTGAGCTTTGCGCTCTTCCTCTTCATAGTCATACTTGGACAAATTTTTGATGTCGATTTTCCAACCTGTCAATCGCGCCGCCAAACGCACATTTTGACCTTCCTTACCGATCGCAAGACTTAGCTGATCTTCAGGAACAATCACATGCGCAATTCTTTCATTGGCATTAATCAAACGCACGTCATGAATTTTGGCAGGGCTTAATGAATTAGCAATATAAGTCGAAGGATCGGGCGACCATCTAATCACATCAATCTTTTCACCACGTAGCTCGGCAACAACAGCCTGAATCCGCGATCCTCTTGACCCAATACAAGCACCCACAGGATCGACATCTCGTTCCAGCGTATCTACAGCAATTTTAGTACGAGGACCAACCGCAGAAGATGGTGGATTAGCTTCTCTCGCCACGGCTACGATCCGTACAATTTCTTCCTCAATTTCAGGTACTTCATTAGCAAACAGATACACGACTAAGCCCGCATCTGCACGGGACACTAATAACTGAGGACCCCGACGCGATCCTTCAAAGACTTTCTTCAAATAAACTTTAAGGGTCATGTTAGGGCGATAGGGTCTTTCTCCTGCAAGTTGTTCGCGTTTTGGTAGCTCAGCCTCAACTTCAGGCTGACCAAATCCACTGCTGACAGCAACAATTACGGAAGTAGTCTCAAAACGTAGGACTCTACCTTGCAAAACTGTCCCTTCAATATCTTGAAACTCTTCTTGGATGATCTTGCGCTGTTGATCTCTCAGCTTTTGAGCCAATACTTGTTTCGTTTGGATTGCCGCCATCCGTCCAAAATCGCCTTGTTCGGGAGTCACATCGACAACTACGGTTCCGCCAGCTTGGGCTTCAGGAGCGACTTCTCGTACTTCAAGCAAGCCAATTTCATGATCGGCATCCCCAACTTCATCGACAATCATTTTTGTAGCCAGAACTCGAAATCCTTCACCTTCGAGATCTAGTTCTACATCAAAGTTATTAAAATGTTCCTCTTCAAAGTTAGTTCCATCGGAGCGATAGGTTTTGCGAAAACGCTCATATCCTTTAAGTAAAGCTTCTCGTAAAGCATTTTGGACAGCATGTTTGGGGAGATTACGCTCTTTGCTAATCACTTCCACCATTTGTCCCAATCCGGGTAAATTTAACAATGACATAAATTTTTCTCGCTTTTATAAAAATCAATAACTGTAACGTCTTAGAAATACTCCCTTCCCACCCAAGAATTAGCGTTGCGGCGTAAAATGCCGCAACGCTAATTCTTGTTTTACTGTCTAATCTTTCACTGGGAGGGGAGATGGGACGCATCGGAGCTTCACACCGTTCAACTGATTAGCCATTTATTTAGCCATTTATAAGTTCTGTTTATTCCATTTTGGTTAATTCCACACGCTCAATAAGCTCTCGGGGAATATTGGCAATCCGCCCTTTGATGCTAACCGTCACATGTGTCTCGTTGCGGGACATGAGATGACCGCTCCAAATTTGTTTGCCATCATAAGGTGTTGCTGTACTGACAGTGACCATAAACCCTCGAAAAGCAACAAACTCGCGATCGTCCTGCAATTGTCGCTCGGCACCTGGGCTAGAAATTTCTAACACATAGGCGTAGGGAATCAAATTGGTTTCATCAAGCGTTGGCTCTAGTGCTCGACTCATCCGTTCGCAGTCATCTAGCCCTGTATTTTGGTCGATATTACGAATATCAACCCGCAATACGACAGGGCTTTTATTGGTATGCAACATAACATCGACAACCTCTAACCCAAGGGGCGAGGCAACTTCTTCAGCAATTTGAAAAATTTGCGGAATTAGAGGATGACTCATAAAATTTAAAATTTACGATTTGAGTTTACAGTGTGAGCGTTTATTTGTTCTTTGATGTAAGAGCTTTTGACGCAAGCTATAAGAAGCCATTTTAAAAACAAGTTTAAAAACAAAAAAGTGGGACAATCGCCCACTCTTTGAGTGCTTTTATCTTTAACCGATCACAGCAAAAAACATCACAGTTGCGACCTTTTTGCTGATGTAGAACTGACTCCTACTTGCAAAACATGCAAACAAGTAATAGTCAGATACATTTCTTCGGAGCTTGTGTACTACAGATAAAACACGACTATCTTCGCGCTCACTCTTGAATACTCGCCTGTTAGTACTGATCGCCATGTTATCACGTCGATTACAGATTAAGGCGAAAAAATGCTGAGAACTAGTGATTTTCATTATGAAACCAATTTTGGGGTTTGCAGCGACATAGTCGCTGCAAACCCCAAAATTGGTTTTTTGAAAGTGCCGATGTAGGCGACACTTTCAAAAAACCAATTTTTATAGTCAGAATTGTCAGGTAAAAATACGCCCGATTTAATTTAGATTACCAATTCTGGACGCTCTTCTGGCAAAATAGCCCCCTGAACAGGACATACCTGTAGGCAAACGCCGCAGTCAATACAAATTGAGGCATCAATCTTAAACCAAATCGTCCCCTTAATATTTGCGCCCTCCCCTTGTTCAATACAGGCTACAGGGCAGGCAGGTACGCAGTCCGCTATGCCTTCACATATGTTTGAGGCGATCGTATAAGACATGTTCGGGTATATCCAAAATTAGCACAGTGTTTATAGCTATATATGTCGCCGCGCTTGTTACCCAGAAGATAAAGGAGGCGCAAAGCGCCTCCTTTATCTTCTGGGTTTTAATTTGTCCTAATATGCAAGTAGCGACAGCTATGTTTTTATTATGAAACTAATTTTGTGACTTGCGGTGCATTCATCGCTGCAAATTACAAAATTAGCTGAAGATAGCATTGTGGTATCTTCGGCTTCAATGTAGATCTGTGAATAGTTAACAAGGATTTTATGAAAACATTACAGCTAGGTACGAGCTGGTTTTTAGAAGAGGCGGGTGGATTAGCTCGTATTTATTACGGTTGTGTAAACTATTTACCAAGAGTTGGTGTTGATGTAGATGGTTTGGTAGCTGGCTCCGATCGCGTTGTCCAGAGTTCAGATGGCAAAGTACAAACATTTGCTCCTGCAAATAGCTCAACTTGGAGCAGAGTTCTAGGTATGAGAAAAGCTGCCAATCTTGCGATCGCAAATTCACAATTTGATTTAGTGGCTGCACACTTCGCTTTATACACTCTACCTGTACTCGATCGCATCGGTAAACTTCCATTAGTGATGCATTTTCATGGGCCTTGGGCTTTGGAAAGTCAAGCAGAAGGGGCTGGGCGCTTATCGACTTTTGGGAAATGGGTAGTTGAGAAGTTAGTTTATCAAAGGGCAGATGGATTTATTGTTTTGTCTGAGTCCTTTCGACAGATTTTGCATAAAACCTATGGTGTGCCATTAGAAAAGATATTTATCGTCGGTGGGGGAATTGATACAGCAAAATTTGACTTGGATTTGACAGTCGCTCAAGCGAGAGAGCAAATAGGGTGGTCACAGGATCGGCGAATTATTCTTTGTGTGCGCCGCTTGGTGCAGCGTATGGGGTTAGAGAATTTGATTGCGGCGATCGCCTTAGTGCGATCGCAACATCCTGATGTATTGCTATTGATTGCAGGTAAAGGGGCGATCGCCGATACATTGCGATCGCAAATTCAAGAATTACAACTAGAAGATCATGTGCAGTTATTAGGATTTGTGCCAGATCAAGATTTAGCGATCGCCTATCGAGCTGCGGAGTTATCGATTGTGCCGACAGTATCTTTGGAAGGATTTGGACTCATTGTCATCGAATCTTTAGCTGCTGGCACACCCGTCTTAGGTACGCCAATTGGCGGTATCCCTGAAATTTTACAGCCATTTTCTCCTGACCTTGTTTTGGCAGGTAGCACAACCAATCAATTAGCTCAAGGAATGATCGAAGCTTTGTCTGGGCAAAGACAAATGCCAAGTGCTGAAGCCTGTCAAACTTATGTTAAACAAAATTATGACTGGCAAGTGATTGCCGCTCAAATGAAATCCGTCTATGAGCAAGTGATCCAGCGCAAGAATTAGCGTTGCGGCGCGAAGCGCCGCAACGCTAATTCTTGCGTTTTACTGCCTAATCTTTCACTGCGATGGGAGTATCTACTAATCTTCGATCGCACCGAGGGCGATCAGCTTTGCTTTTTGGGCAGGAGTTAAGCTCGTCGCATCAGTAATATTAAGTCCTTCATAAGGACGCGGTTCGCGATAAGTCCTGACACATTCACCTGTCTTAACATCCCAAAGCTTTACGGTTTCATCACGACTACTACTAGCAATGAAATGACCATTAGGAGAAAATGACACATTATATATAGTGCCAGTATGCCCAATTAAATTACTTATTTCTTCGCCAGTTTGCCAATTCCAAATGTTAATTTGGGCATTTTCCCCTGCACTTGCCAACAACATTCCATCGGGAGCGGCTGCGATTGTCAAAATATTTCCATGGTGATTTACTCGCTCAGATATGAGTTCACCACTTTTAATATTCCATCGATAGATAATTTTGTCAGCACAGCCAAAGGCAAGATGGGGGTGCATTGGCATAAATACGATACTCGAAGTAAACGCGGTAAGTTGATCTAGTGTTTGTAGACAATCACCTGTTTTGGCATCCCAAATTTTGACAGTTTTATCGCGACTACTACTGATTAGATAACAATCGTCAGGACTAAATGCGATCGCTAAAATTGCTGATGTATGCCCTCGGAGAATACTCAAACACTCTCCAGTCACGATATCTCTCAGCTTAATTACGCGACTGGTTTCACCAGTCGCCAGCAGTTTACCATCATGGCTAAAGACTAGAGTTCTAGCTAAATCAGGATGTTCGGTAATTGTGGTTAGACAGTTGCCACTACTGACATCCCATAATTTGATCGTACAATCTTCGGCACAACTAGCAAGAATTGTACCACTCGGACTAAAAGCAACTTGCCAAACATGTCCTGCGTGACCATCTAAAGCCCGAATACATGCGCCTGATTGGACATCCCAGAGACGAATAATCGAGTCATCACCGCCACTTGCCAAGAGGCTCTGCTCTAGGTTAAAGACAACTGAACGCACAGCATTCGTATAACCTTGCAAAATTCGGAACTGCTGTCCTGAAGTAACTTCCCAGAGATTAAGGAGATGTTCATTAGAGATATCGCCTGATGTTTGGCTATCGCTCTGATTCCCATTTCTTGCTGTCCACGAGCGCCCCGTATGCCCCTGAAAAGTCCGCACACAGAGTCCTGTATCAATTTCCCATAGTTTAACCATTTCATCACCACTACTGCTCGCCAAAACTAGGCGATCGGGATGAAAGGCAATTGACCGCACCCAATGGTTATGACCAGTTAAAGTTTTAAAGCATTGAGCGGTCTTGAGATCCCAAAGACGAATCGTGCGATCGCCACTTCCTGTAGCAAGAGTAGAACCATCATGACTAAAACTCACCGCAAAAACAGCGTGGGTATGCCCTGTAAAGATTTTCATACATTGCCCCGTTTCTGCATTCCAGAGTCGCGTGGTTTTGTCTCCACTTCCACTAGCCAAGACATGGCCATTATGACTAAATGCGATCGACCAGACAATATCTTCATGCCCATCGAATACATGCAAGCATTCACCAGTATCAATATCCCAAAGCCGCACCGTACAATCATCGCTGCTGCTTGCTAAGGCGTTACCTTTGGCGCTAAAAGCAACAGCTTCGACCATATCTTCATGACCATGTAAAATTTTGATGCATTGCCCTGATCGCCATAGTCTCACGGTGCGATCGGCATGACCACTAGCCAAAGTCTCGCCGTCAGGACTAAAAGCAACCGACATAACTGCGCCAATATATCCTTGCAAAGTATTTAAGCAATCACCCGTTGAGACATCCCATAACTTGATTGATTGATCAACACTGCTACTGGCTAAAACTGTTCCCTCAGGATTGAATGCTACAGAAACTACCCATCCTTTATGACCACGATAGGTGAGCAATGGCTTGCCATCACTGACTTGCCAAAGATGAATATCACCTTTAGTGTCCCCGATCGCTAATAATTTACCGTTAGCGCTAAAAGCTACCGATAGGACACCACCGATTACCTCCGCAAATACAGATTTAATTACAGCAGTCTTAGAAAAGTTAACTTGATGTAATTTGACTTCAGATAAATAAGCCTGACGGATGGCTAGATAAGAGAAGTCAGTTCCTGTCAAATCAACACCGAGGTTGCATAACAAATTAATAATATTGCCACCACCATAGCCAAAAGTTGACTTATGTTCTCCTTCAGGGCGGAGTTCGCGTTTACGCAACTCCTCAAGGGTCTGAAATAGCTCTTTAGAGACCATTTGCTTACTGCCCAAACGCCCTAGAAGCTTAGTGAGCAAAGGTTCTAAAATTAGGCGGATTTGACTTTGGCGGATGTAGTCCTTGGTAGTTGCTTTAATCAGGGCATAGTGACGCAAGTAGAAAAGTTGCCGATTCAGTTTTAATTGGATACTTGGTAATACACCTAGAGGATGTTCTTGAGTGATTTCTTGGTAAATTTGCTCAATCAATAAGTTAGTAACAAACTCCATCACTACAGGTTGTTGGGTGAAACCTGCGGCTGTATGCTCGACTAACGATCTCCGCTTTAGCGATCGCAAAGACATCATGAGATGATTTTGTTCGATTGTTGGCACAATATCCGAGCGAAGTTCATTAGGCTGGACTGGCTCACGATTAATTGCTAACCAGATCATTATCTGTTTTTCATGGGCAGTCAGTCTTTGATACTGCTGCTCAATCAAATTGCCAATACCGCTAAAAATAATCGTCTTTTGTTCTAAAAAACGACTAATACTGCCTGAATAGAGATCTTTAATTGAAGTAGCCGCAATCTTCAGCGCTAGGGGATTACCCCGATACCAGTCCACTAAACGATGTAAATCACCTGCTATTGACTTAATCCCCTTGGCTTCGAGAACGCGCTCAGCCGCAGGTTCATCTAAACCATTCATCTGTAAGACCCGCACAGGCAAAATATCTCCCTCTAAAGTTGCCACTTCTTCAGGCATTTCGCGGCTAGTAATCACCACACAACTGCGATGGGAAACCTCGCCAATTCTTCTGAGTAGGGAACCGTAGCCTTCATAGTCCTTGCGGTATGCCCCAGCTTGGGCTTCATCTTTTAATACTGATTCAAAATTGTCTAATACTAATAAACAGCGATAGCGCTGCAAGTATTCCAATAATCTTGAAATTAATGCATTTGTATCCGTCGTATCAGGGCTTTCTCGGTGTTGTGACAAAAAATGGATCACAGCTACCAACATTTCACTTGGTGTTTTGGCGTTGTTTAGCGATCGCCACACCACAAAATCAAATTTATCTTGTAACTGCTGAGCCAACTTGACAGACAGAGCCGTTTTACCCAATCCCCCCATACCCAAAATTGCTACTAACCGACAGCGATCTTGATCTATCCATTTTTCGAGGATATTTAGCTCAGGCTCACGACCATAAAAAAAAGCGACATCAACTACCTCTCCCCAGTCTTGATGACTGCTTGCAGTAGACTGTAAATTTGGGGCAGATGTCGGATCATCGGCTTGCTTCTTGTGTATTTGACGGCGAATTACACTTTGCACCGTATTTTTGGAAACTTTTTCACCAAAAGTGTCCGTCAATAAATGCCAAAGCTTGTGACTAACTAATTTGATGTAACCTGCATCATAACCAGTTTGCTTCGCGATCTCAGAGTAAGACAAACCTTGCCATACTCCAAGAAAGACAGACTGCTCAACTCGAGACAGACTGCGCTCTTTTAACGACAACTCTATAAATGTTACCGCCTCATCAGCCGTCATAGATGTGCCTTAAGGATATAAATATAACTTTTGTATAACTTTAACTCTTGTCATTCTAAGACGTTTTCTGGTTTGTTGTGATTTGTTGTAAATTTAGCTAGTAATTTTTATTGTTAACTCAACTTTGGCGATCGCAGCATCTTAAGTTTAGAATTTTGCCATTTGTAATTAGTAACCCTAGTCATTCCCATTAAAATCAAATGAAAATTGCTCTAGTTCATGACTATCTCACTCAACGTGGTGGGGCAGAAAGGGTATTTGAACTTTTATGTAAACATTTCCCCAGTGCAGATATCTATACATCTGTATTCGATCGCCAAAATACAATTGACTTAGGCGATCGCAAAGTTCACACGACATTTTTGCAAAATATTCCTATAAGTCGTAAATACTTTCGCCTTTTTGCACCACTGTATTACACGGCTTTTAACTCTTTAAATCTCCAGCAATATGACTTAATTCTTAGTAGCAGTGCTAGCTTTGCCAAAGGAGTCAAAAAGCGTCCTGATGCAGTGCATATTTGCTTTTGCCACAATATCACCCGATTTCTCTGGGACACCAAAACTTACTTGAGAGAATATGGTGCATACAGTTTTTTAAAACCACTAATTGAGTTGGTTTTTCAAAGGATGCGTCAACAAGATATCATCTATGCCCAATCGCCTGATTATTACATTGCCAATTCCACCACAGTAGCTAAGCGGATTTGCGAAACCTACAAAAAAGATGCCGTAGTTGTAAATTATCCAATTGCCGATCATCGCTTTACCTTTTCAGATCAAAAAGATAATTACTGCCTTGTCTCTTCTAGACATCTCAGCTATAAACGTCTTGACATAATTGTCGATGCTTTTAATGATCTTGATCTAAAACTATTTATTACTGGCGAAGGTCCTGAGACAAAACGATTACAAGCAAGAGCGCGTCCCAATATTCAATTTCTTGGTCATGTTAGCGATCGCGATCGGTGCAATCTCATGTCAAGGGCAAAATTTGTAATTGTGGCCGCTTTAGAAGATTATGGACTTGTTCCTATTGAAGCCAATGCTAGTGGCACTCCTGTAATTGCCTATGGTGCTGGAGGAGTCCTAGACACGCAAATCTCAGGGCTAACGGGTATTTTGTTTGAAACACAAACTGTTGAATCCTTAAAAAATGCCATAATCAAAGCACAAAAGACAAATTGGGACTATTCTAAAATCCGAGAACATGCAATATCTAACTTTTCTGAATTAGTATTCTTTAAAAAAGTTGACCAGATCGTAGAGGAAATTTGTATCAACAGAGAAATCACATAACTAAGCAGAAATTTTTTTATTACTAGAACCAAAAAAATAGAAGGAAAACCCCATGAACATTAATGCTGCGAATCCAACAACATCTGCGCTTGTTGAGAAAGATCCAGGCTATGGAAAAATTTTTGCGGTTCTTTCTCGTAGACGTTTTTGGCTTTTAGGCGGCTTAAGCTTAGGGCTAGTAATTGCCGTTTTCATGAACATTAGCTCCAAGCCTAAATACACTAGTACTATGCGCTTACTGGTGGAATCAACCTATAGATCTAATGCTAATGCTAATTCATCTTCTTTCATTGATTCAAATGTTCAGATAGATTATGCAACACAACTGAGTTTGCTACAAAGTTCTACATTGTTTCAAAAAGCAGCCACATTATTAAACGATAAATATCCAGGGCTTACTGGGGCTGAACTGCGATCATTAAAAATCGACATGCTTGTCGATCCAGAAAAAAATCCGACTAAAATTGTTGAGGTACAATACACAGCGTTAGATCCTGTAAAAACGCAAGATGTCTTAAAGGCTTTTCAAAAAGTTTATACTGACTATAATCGAGAGCAGCAGGAAAAGCGGTTGCAAAAAGGCTTGGCTGGTATCGATGAACAAGTCAGTAAGGTGAGCCAAAGTATCTCTGAAGCTTCTGCCGCAATCGAAGTATTTCGTCGTAAGAATAACATTTTTGATGCGACTCAAAGAGTAACAGAAGTTACAACAGCTTTAAGTGGAATTGAGCAGCAACAACGCAGTACCAAACTAGACTATGAGCAAGCAATCACTCGACTGGAATCTTTGCAACAAAACCTTAGTCTGTCTGCCCAAGATGCTGTATTAGTTACCCGATTAAATCAGTCGCCACGTTATCAAGCTCTTGTTCTAGAAATGCAGGGTATAGAAGTAGCCCTAAACCGTGAAAAAGCTAGATTTCAATCTACAAATCCTATTGTTGAAGCCCTTGAACTACGTTTTAAGCAACAGCAAGTTAGTCTTGAAGAGGAAAGAAGAAGCATTTTTGGAGATGCTGATTCATCCAATTCTTCTAAATGGAATGGCGATCAATTAAGTGCTATTGATATAGGCTTAGCGAATCAAATTGTAGAAACCCAAACTCAAATAAATCTTCTCCAATCTCGACTTGATTCTTTGTCATCTCAAGAACAAAATCTACGAACTGAAATTAAGCAATTACCAAAATTACTAGGTGAGTACGAAACTTTAATACCTAAACTAAAAGTTCAGCAAGATACATTAGAAACATTGCTGAAAAATCGTCAAGATTTAAGTCTAGAGATTACTCGTGGTGGTTTTGATTGGCAAGTTGTTGAAGAGCCTACGCTTGGCTTTACAGATGCCGCCAATAGTCTCCGACAAAATTTATTGTTGGGTGTGGTTGCAGGATTATTTATTGGTGGTTTAGCTGCTTTTATTCGGGATATGCAAGACGATACGATGCATACCTATAATGATTTGGAGCAACAAATTTCTTCTCTCTCCTTATTAGGTATGACTCCTCAATATTTGCAGGCTGAAGAAACAAGCTCTAATTTCTTACCACAGTTTCTCAAAGGTCAGTCGGTGTCACCACTTACCGTTGAAATTGTCCAATGGTTGCCCTTCCGAGAGTCTTTAGATGTAATTTATAAAAATATTCAGCTCAATAGTTATTCGCAAGAAGCAATAGTGCGATCAATAGTAGTTACCTCAGCACTACCTAATGAGGGTAAATCAACTATCGCCCTTGGACTTGCCACTAGTGCGGCGCGGTTGCACAAACGAGTTCTTCTAATTGATGCAGATATGCGATCGCCGTCTTTACATAAGCAACTCAACTTACCCAATGAGCGTGGGTTGTCGACCTTACTTGCCAGTAAGGGTTCAGTGGATAGTCGAGATGTAATCCAATCATCTAATTCAGCGATTGATATTCTTACTGCAGGACCAATCCCTAGTGACTCCGTCACATTGCTTAGTTCTGAATGGTTACAAAAGTTAATCTCTAATTTCGAGCAAGATTATGACATTGTGATTATCGACTCTCCTCCAATTCTCGGAACAGTCGATACAATTCAAATAGCTTCTTGTAGTGGTGGTGTAGTTGCCGTGGCTCGCATTGATCGAATTACTCGTAGTGAATTCTCTCAAGCTATATCTGTTCTCCAAAAGCTGAATTTAATCGGTGTAGTTGCTAATGCGGTTAAAGAGTTACCCCATACCTACAAACCAGTCGCCATTGACGATGACGATAACAACGAATAAGCCCCGATAAGTAGATAAAACACCAGAAGCTATGACACACGCGCTGTTCGTGTGTCATAGCTTTTGTTGTTTTAAGAAATGCGAAAAAGCAATATAACTTTTTTATAACTTCTGGTATGA
Source organism: Synechococcales cyanobacterium PMM_0003 (assembly GCA_949128015.1). Classification (GTDB taxonomy): domain Bacteria; phylum Cyanobacteriota; class Cyanobacteriia; order Pseudanabaenales; family Pseudanabaenaceae; genus Pseudanabaena. Next base: position 4,850 of record CASBRC010000020.1, on the reverse strand, counting down.
CCTTTTAGTAACTTCTAGTGGTTGCTATATCCATGAAATTGGTGGATACATATATATAGTATTTATGCTTATGTTCAAATTTCACTTAAATACTGCATATCGACGCTGTATTTTTTAGATTTGTTTTTTAAAATACACGCTGGACAAAAAAAGATATTTTATACCTTTAAAGGTTATTGAGAGAAAGAATAAATAGTCTTGTTGTGAATAAAATGCAAGTAATTGAACTGGCTGATTGCCCAAAAGATAACTCTTTTATATATAAATTATTGTTCAAACTAAAGCAAAGCAAAATTTCTTTAGGTTTATTTTTTCGTGTTCACCTAAGTACATTTAATCCCTTGATATTCAGTGATAGCAGAGTTGATGGCGATATTAGCTACCCTAATATCAAATTAATTCGAGTTGAGCCTGAAATTGGTGAAGCTAAACTTAAAAACTTAGCTGATGTATGTTTCCGATCTGAAAAGACTGTATATCTGAACTTACCTCATGCTAATGAATTACCTCAAAGAAGTAAGCCGATTTTTTGGATAATGAAACGAGCTTTTGATTGGTTAGCGGCTTTGTTAATCCTCCTTGTTCTTAGCCCAATTATGATTGCACTAGCTATGATTATTGCTAGTACTTCGAGTGGTGCAATATTTTTTCATCAATGGCGTGTTGGTGAAAGTGGCAAGTTATTTAGAATTATCAAATTTCGGACCATGATCTCCGATGCCGATAAGTTGCATCATCTGGTGATGACTGGTCAAACTGGACTTCATAAGTGTGAAGACGATCCAAGGATTACTAATGTCGGTGGTTGGATGCGTAAGTATAGTCTTGATGAACTTCCTCAACTCTTCAATGTTTTACGTGGTGAAATGAGTTTGGTTGGTCCTCGTCCTTGGGCTTTATATGATGCTTTGCGGATAAATGGCGATCGCAAAAGAAGATTAAATTCAATGCCTGGTGTAACAGGTGCTTGGCAAGTTAGCGCTCGTTCAACGATGCTTGATCTAGATGCAGTCACTGATTGCGACTTAAATTACCTTCGAGAATGGACTTTGTGGTCAGACTTGAAAATTTTGTTGATGACCTTTCCGAAAGTTTTGTCTGGATTTGGAGCTTTCTAATGTTTTTTAAAGATTGTGGATTAGCTTAGGATCACAAACGAAATAACTTATGCAAATAAAACCCAAACATGAGTCGGCGGGCTTCGCCCATCGACTCATGTTTGGGTTTTATTTGCTCTAGATTGGATGCAATCGACGATGCATCAATGATGGGATCTCTACATTGCCGAGCAAATGTGTATCGATAATTTCCTGAGCTTTTTTCGGATTAATGTGCCAGTAATAGATATTTTCTGGTAGCACAACAACTATAGGTCCAGAGCCGCATAACCCTAAGCATCCACAAGCTTCTACACTTACGTTGACAATTTTTTGTTGTTGTAAGGTTGCCAAAACTTGAGCCGCACCATCTTTGCTACAGGTGCGATATTGACATACAAGAACTTTACGGATGGGAGAATCATCCAAGATTGCGATCGCCATTTTTCATTTGGCAGAGAAATATCTCGAAGTGATATCTCTCTGCTGATTAGATTCTAGCGCACGACTAAAACTGGCGATACACAATGGTGTACGACATAATCACTGACACTACCCAGCATCAACCGCTCAACTGATCCCAGCCCGCGTGAACCCAATATTACTAAATCTGGGCTTTCCTCTTTGGCTACATAACAAATTACATCGCGAGGTTGCCCCGTTTCCAATCTGGTACGACTATTCATCTGCGAAGCTTGGCAAGTATCTTGAGCTTTCTGGAGTAATGCTTGACCTGCATTCAAAATTTTGCGTTCTAGCTCTATGTCAGGAAGCCCGCGCCAGCCAACCCAATCACCAGTGGGTAGCATGACCTCAGGAATGTAGCTACTGAGTGGTTCAACTACAGTAAGTAAGATAATCTCGGCTTGTAGTGGCTTAGCGAAGCTCAGGGCTTTCGCAAGAGCATGTTCGCTAGCTGGGGAGCCATCAATAGAAACTAAGAATTTCATATGTTTACCTTGATATAGAACCTATATAGCGCTTGGCGCTGTTATAAAACCCAGATAAATTTTTGAAAGTGCTGTAAACCAATACCTTCAGAAATTTATCTGTACCTCTTAAAGCCTCAATGGGCAAATAGCGATCGCAAATTTTAATTTTCAGAGTTGGGTGATTTAGCTCATTTATTGCAAATAAATGACGTGTAATTGAAATAATCCGAGAAAATTTAAATTTGCAAATACCTACATAACTAATTACAGACCCAAATATACTGAAGTTAAGAAACAAGTTGTAAATCTTTGCTGTAGTTCATCTCTTGTAATATTCCATGACACGCGATATTCGTATTGGTTTTGCTAACTCTGTAGGTAATACACCCCTAATTCAAATTGAGTCTCTTTCAAAAGAAACAGGCTGCACCATTTTAGGGAAGGCTGAATTTCTGAATCCAGGTGGCAGCGTTAAGGATCGAGCCGCTTTGTTTATGGTGTTAGATGCCGAAAAATCTGGAACCCTCAAAGCTGGTGGCACAATTGTTGAAGGGACGGCAGGTAATACTGGAATTGGACTGGCTCTCGTTGCTAATGCGCGTGGTTATCGCAGTGTGATTGTGATGCCCAGCAATCAGTCACAAGAAAAAATTGATTTGCTCAGGACTTTGGGTGCTGAAGTGGAATTAACTAAGCCTGCCCCCTTTTCTAGCCCCGATAATTACTATCACGTCGCTCGAAAACGTTCCGAAGAAATTGCCAATTCTTTTTGGGCAAATCAGTTTGAAAATTTATCTAATTCTGACGCGCATTATCATACGACGGCTCCTGAGATCTGGAGTCAAACTGGTGACGAACTGGACGGGATCGTTATGTCATCTGGGACAGGTGGCACAATTGGTGGTGTGACTGCTTACCTGAAAGAACAAAAATCTCAAATTGCAACTTATTTGATTGATCCCACTGGTTCAGGTTTGTATAGTTACATTACGACAGGAAAATTTAAGGCTGAGGGGAACTCTATTACCGAAGGCATTGGCATCAATCGGGCGACAGCAAACTTTAATCGCGCTAGATTAGACGGTGCTTTTCAAGGAACCGATCAGCAGGTGATTGAAATGGCACAATATCTGCTGAAACATGATGGTCTATTTATCGGCAGTTCGGCAGCTCTAAATGTGGTTGGAGCAGTTAAGTTAGCTCGTAAACTTGGTAAAGGACACACGATCGCGACGATTCTTTGTGATGGCGGCGGTCGATATCAGAGCCGAATGTATAACCCAGAATGGTTAGCTGAAAAAGGCTTAACACCTGTGGCTAAGGGATTGGAGTTTATGGATGACTGATTTGCCAACTAAGAAGTATCGATGTATTGGTGTCGGTGTGGTCTGGGATCGCGATCGCAAACGTATCTTGATCGATCGCCGTTTGCCTGAAGGTGAACTAGCGGGATATTGGGAGTTCCCCGGTGGCAAGCTTGAAGGACATGAAACGGCGGCGGATTGCATCAAACGGGAGTTGCAGGAAGAACTAGCGATCGACGTTGAAGTTGGCGATCACTTGATTACGGTCGATTATGAATATGAAACGCTACGGGTAAGCCTGATTGTGCATCACTGTACGCATGTGTCGGGCGAGCCACAGATGAATGCTTGTTCAGAAATTTGCTGGGTGACAGTTGATGAGTTAGATAGCTATCAATTACCAGCCGCAAATTATGAAATTGTGCGAGCTTTGAAAACAAAAAATTAGTACAAGCGCCGCTTTGCGGCGCTTGTACTAATTTAAGGGACCAATTTTTGTGGTGCGGCGGAGCCGCACCACAAAAAATCTAGTTCTTTATTAAATCGTAAAACTCTAATGGAGATGGAAATTTACTGATGGAAGAAATCAGTGCCGATCAGCTAGCATCGCAACTATATCAAGAAGGGATTAGTAACTTTGAAAGTGGAAATTATCAACAGTCGATCGCCCTGCTAGAACGCGCTCGTGACTTAGCAATTTTGGAAACTGATCTGGGCGGTGACATTTCAATATGGTTAGCCAATGCCCATGATGCGGCTGGCAAAACTGAGGAGGCGATCGCAATATGTCGTAGCCTCAAAAAGCATCCAGTCAATAAGGTGCGAAAATCAGCCCGCTATGTATTGGGTATTTTGACTGCGCCGCCGCTAAGCAAACTAGAGGGCGTTGTGTCAGAAGTGCCAATTTTGCGATCGCCTGATAGCTATCAATCTAAGCCAGTACCTACAAGCAAAGGAAATAGCAACGCTAATCAAAAGCCATTTCGTGAAGTTTCCCTTGAGAAACCGATTCCTGTTGATAGTAGTAGCATGAATAAATTTTTGTTGCTTGCGATCGCTGTTTTTTCGTCTCTCTTAGCGTTTTGGGCAACAAAATAAATCTAGAAAACATTGGGGCTAATTGCTGGGTTAAAATGACGCAAACATTAAACTCAAAAATGAATGGTATGCTAGCTTATACTTTTGTTAAGTTAGTCAGAGTAAAATTCCAACTCTACAAGTTGTTATGGTAGGCGCGAAGCGGCTCCCATAATGATCCGCAGACTACAATCAATTAAATTTCAACTATTTCTGGGAGTAAATGGCGTGATGAGGCGAGCGATCCCCGCACAATGGCTTAATTTAGGAATGCACCTAGTTTCAATGGTATTTGGGTTGTTTGGCTTAATTTTAGTACTGCCAAATACCGAGTTTATTGAAAGCTTATCTGAAACTGGTTTGCAAGTTTTTTCATGGGGAATGCAAAATGGCGGGGCATCCTACATGATTTTTGGCGCGATCGCCGCATTTTTTTATGG
>CASBRC010000019.1 GCA_949128015.1 Synechococcales cyanobacterium PMM_0003 | reverse complement strand
ATTTTATTAACCGTTTACTCAAAATCCGAACAATCAGATATTGATGCAAATGAAATCAAGAGGATTATTATGGAATATCAACAATAGTAATGATTAAACTGAGGTTGGTATGTTTATTTTAAAGTTCTCCACAGAAAATTGGCAGGGAAATCGCAACAAGATTGAACTCCATTTAGCTACAAATTGGACAGACATTGAAATCGCCATCAAAGCGCTGGATGGAAAGAATAAAACTCTCGTAACCCTAGAAACCGAAGAAGAAACTCATATGTCTATCGGTGGTGGCAACGATAAATATGTAGTGTACCTGACCTTTGATAATGAGGCGTTTACCTATCTAATCGATCCATCAAAATCAGATGCCGAGCAGAGTCTAGTAATTGGAGGTCAAGAAAGTTTTTATCCTGCTAAATTATGTGTCGATCTGCATAAAACACTTAAAGCCGCCAAGACATTTGCCGAATTTGGAACAATTGAAAAATCAGTAATCTGGGAACAGGATCAAGTTTTAGAGCTAGTGTAAGACATCCCGAATTAGCTGACCAGTGCCTTATGCTTTGTGTGCTAGCTCACCCATAATGTAAGTTGCGGAGATCGCCCGATCATCACCCATGATCATGGTGGCAAATAGCTGATCAGATATATCAGCTAATGTGTGAGGGATCGTTTGATCAAATGGTTTATTTCGTAAAGCCATGATTGGCGTTGAGCGCAAATCAAGAACTACAAAATCGGCTTCTTTGCCAATTTCAAAGTTACCTAATTTATCACCTAGACATAAAGCTCTAGCCCCTCCCAAAGTCGCCAGAAACAAGGCTTGAAAAGCTGAAAGTTTTTGCGATCGCAACTGAGCGACTTGATAGGCAGCACTTGCCGTGCGTAAAATCGAAAAACTCGTACCTGCGCCAACATCTGTTCCCAATCCTACTTTTACAGGTGTTTCTGAAGATTTAGCTTTTTCTAATTTGAATAGTCCACTACCCAAAAACAAATTTGAAGTAGGACAAAATGCGATCGCAGATTTAGCTTCTGATAATCTGGCAAATTCGCGATCGGTGAGCTGCACCCCATGGGCAAAGATTGACCTTTCGCCAACTAAACCAGCGCGATCATAAACATCAAGATAACCTTCACTTTCAGGAAAAAGTTCGGCAACAGATTCCACCTCTTTTACATTTTCCGAAAGATGCGTGTGCAAATACACATCGGGAAATTCTGCTAAAAGTTTACCTGCATTTGATAACTGCTCTGAAGTTGATGTAATCGCAAATCTTGGCGTGACTGCATAGAGCAAGCGATCGCGCTTATGCCATTTTTCAATTAACTGCTTAGTTTCTAAATAAGAAGATTCCGCTGTATCTTGCAGGAACTCAGGCGCATTGCGATCCATCATCACCTTACCCGCAATCATCCGCAAATTGCGGCGCTGAGCTTCTTCAAAAAAAGCATCCGTCGATTGGGGAAATACCGATGTAAATACCAATGCTGTGGTCGTTCCATTTCGCAATAACTCATCCAGAAAGATCGCAGCTATTTCCTGTGCATAATTGCGATCGGCAAACTTGCGTTCCGTCGGGAAGGTATAGGTACTTAGCCATTCCAATAACTGCTCACCATAGGAAGCAATCATCTCTGTCTGTGGAAAATGAATATGCGTATCGATAAATCCTGAAACAATCAAGCGATCAGGATAGTGAGTAATCGAAATATCAGTATAACGATTTTTTAACTCGTTATAGTCACCAAAGTCTTTTACCTTTCCATCCTCAACTACGAGCAGACCATCGTTCAAGTAACGCATGCAATCGGCTTCAGGCACATAAAAAGGATCTGCGATCGCATCTAGAAAACTGGCTCGAAATCCTCTTATAGTCTGATATTGCATGGCTTAAAAAATGGGTTTAATAAGAAATAATGGTGTTGCTAGTCCACTTTGGATTAGCAACACCATTCTTCACGCTTTTCAACCTTTGTTGTAGTCGTTAAAAGTACCAAACCCATAGTCCAAAAAGCTGTGGCGCAAGCTGCGCTTCCGCCACAGCTTTTTGGACTTAGCTTAATGGGCAAAGACATCAGCATAGCCAAGCAAATCTAAGTAAACAAGCGTTGGAATGTGAGCAAAACAAGCTTTGGCAAGATCATAGCGATTTTCCCGAATTAGCATCTCAATCAACTTGCGATAAACTGCTAACAGATAGCGCACATCATTGGCGGCATATTGTAACTGTGTCTCTGAGAGGGATTGGACATTGCCCCAGTCCGAAGACTGCGATGTTTTATCTAGATCAACTTTTTCGAGTTCGCGTACTAGTTCCTTTAAACCATGTTTATCTGTATATGTCCTAGCTAGTTTGCTTGCAATTTTAGTGCAAAAAATTGGATGCGTCGCAATGCTGAGATGCGCCTCCAGCATTGCGACATCAAACCTAGCAAAATGAAAAACCTTAGTTACATTAGGCGCTTCAAACAAATACTTGAGGTTAGGCGCTTCTTTAATCCCTTTTGCAATTCGGACTAAACTCACTATCTCATCATCATTGCAAATTTGGATCAAGCATAGGCGATCGCGTCGGGGAATTAACCCCATCGCTTCAGTGTCAATTGCGATCGCTTCACTGCCGAGATATTCCTGAAGTGTTTCAAAATCAATATCGTTATCAAAAATTTTAAAAGCTGGCATCTTAATTTTTTGCTTAGGTTCTTTAGTTTAGCTATAGGACATGTTATACAGTTTTATGTATATCCTATTTATCAGACTTGGTATTATAATCGTCAGCAAGTGTAAAGTGAACAACTATTAAGATAAGCATTTAGTATCATGCTCCTACTTTATAAAGCATATATAATTGCTTATTAATTTAACTCAGCCAAAAAGTAAACAGCAGTTTTCATCATCTAAACTAGTGCTGCCAATATCTTTCTACAAGTAAAAAGCAAGAATACTAAGTAACACATTGAATGGCAAGTCTCTATAAATGATTGCTTTCTATGAAAATTTCTCCGAAACAATAAGTTGTTTGTAGGAGTCAGGCTTAGAATGATTTTGTTGATTAGTTTAAGGCAATCAATTCTAAAATTTGAGAGTTTTACTGTTTTTTAGAGAAAATTATTGATATGGCACAACTTTATAATCAAAACCAAGTTAACCAATTTCCTGAGCAAGTTACTGATATAACTACAGGTAGTATTGAGAAAGCGCAGCAACATATCTTTAACTTCTTTTTAGAAATAATCAAGCGACATCAGGCTGAAGCAATTTTAGATCAGTTTGAAAAATTATTTGTCAAATATGAAGAGATTGATAACGTTAATGCATATTACGCTTTAGGTGAAATCATATTTCACAACAAAGAAAGTGAGTTTAAAGATACCCTTCTAAGATGTTGCTATATTCTCAACAATAACTGGGCAATCAATGGAAATATTAATGCTTGTCACAAGTTAGTTGATCTTTTTTTGGTAAATTCTATTGGCTTTCCTACTCGTATTCATAAATTAAAAAAGTTGCGGCAGTGGTTGCAAAACTTTGTTCAATCCGAAGAATATAATACTTTGCGATCGCTTTCAGGGAGACCAGGAATACACAAAAGCTATCATAACTGGAGTGAGCGTTTTTCCTCTTATCTATTAATCTCAGAGTATGCAGATCTGCAAAAGCCATTAGAACAACGTCAATATGCAGAAACTTTATCTCGAAAGATTAAGAAACAATTCAAGTTTGATTTGGCGATGTATACCGCTCGTATTGATTCAACATTAGGAAGAAATCCTCAACGTCAAAACCCAACTGATTTAGGCGATGGGGTATTGCTTTTAATCAAAAGAGTACTGAATAAGCAAGGCAATGATAACTACCGCAAGGCCGCCAAAAGATTTTATGACCAAGCTCACAATGTAACCTTCTTGGAATTCAAATCTAAACTACTTATTTATCTGGGTATATCGCAGGATGATTTAGAGATATCTGAGGTTCTACGCTTAACAGTTGTACAGAAATTAAGGCATTTTCAAGAACATCGTGATGATGAGCTAATGAGTATGAGTTTATTGTATGTAACTTGTAATCGCATTTTGCAATATTTGTTGTTGAATGAACGTCGTAAACCTTCTGAATTCTTACAATTATCTTTAGAATATGATAATTTACTTACTCCTGTAATTTTCTTACTAAAGATCGTGCTAATTCTGCCGCACATCCGCTTTTATTTAGAGAGTTATGTTGCTGAATTAATTAAATTTTATAGTGTCTACGAAGAGACAGAATGTCGATCTTTCATTAATTTTATGGATGTTTTAAATGTCACCTTGGCGATTTTTGATGAAGATACAGACTATAGCTTAATCAAAATGAAAAATTTTGAGAATGACTTAGTTGATATAAATTTAGAAAACTATCGTATTTTTTCGCAATTAAAAAAGTTTATAGAATCAGAGAGAGAATCAGTCGATAAAGATGACACAACCAAAACTCTAAACTTCTAGCCTATATAGCTGAACCCAAAAGAGAGAGGCGGCGCTCCGCGCCGCCTCTCTCTTTTGGTAACAAGACTGACGATAGCTATAAATATTTTTACAGCGCTTTGCGTTCAAACCCAAAGAGATTTATGGCGCAAAACACTATAAATCTCTTCGGGTTTTGAAAAATGCTATATAGTTTCTATCCATTCAAAAATACGATTCCATGCCCACCAACGATCGCGATCGCAATATTGATTTTGGCATCTTTTACTACTCACATAACCGACATGCCCCCCGTGCTGCGTCAGCATTAGTTTGATGGCAGGGTTGTCTTGAGCAATTTTTTCTAAGTTGGGAATAATCGATGGGTCAAACATCGGATCGTCCGCAGCATAAAGAATCAAAGTTGGCTTTTGTAAATGTGGCATGAAATATAAAGGACAACTAGCATCATAATATTCCTCTACAGAGTCAAAGCCTAATTTTGCGATCGTTAACTCATTATCAAATCCCCAAATGCTGTTAGCCCTTTCCACAGCATCACGATCGATCGCTTCAGGATGCATTTTCGCCATCCTTCGCCCTAATTTCTTCAGTTCACGAGCGATCGCCTTTTCGAGAAATCTTCCCAGTTCATCTTTGACTAAATAAGTAAGCGATCGGTTAGAGTCCACGCTAGGACAAATTACTGCCCCACCAGCAATATCATCGGACGTAATGTCTAAATCACTTCCCCAATCTGCGATCGTCTCTCCTGCCTTGATTCCCCACAAAGCTAACTGACCACCTAGGGAATATCCCATAAGCCAGAAGGGTGCAGGACATCCTAATTGTTTTGCCGTATTCGCAATGCGAATAAAATCTTCGCCTTCATATAAACCATCCGAGGTCAGTGCTGGTGAAAGCTCGGCAGTTTTGCCATGCGCTCGCCAATCAAATAAAACGACAGCATATCCTTTGGCAACTGCCTTACGGCCCAAAATTTTCAGAAACCACTGATTATCCAAATCTCCCGTAATTCCGTAGGTTCCGACTATTGTGCCTTTAGCGTTTTGAGGAATTACATATTTGCCAAAGATGGGAACTCCATGTGCACCAATGAATATATGCTCTCGATAGATAGGCTCTGGTTCAATTGTGAAATCTTCCCACTTTTTACTTACCCGCAAGGCTGTATAAAGAGTCATTAGCAGCCCGTTCGTTAGATGCCAAGGCGGAGTATAAAACATACGAACAGCAGTTCCTATTTACATTTCTTTACTACTATAGCCATAACTCAGAAGAGTGCGTGATGCCTCTCTTTTCTACAATAAAAAACAGTCTCATGCCTTTAGCATGAGACTGTTTTTACTATTACGGAGAGAGAGGGATTCGAACCCTCGTTAAAGTTACCCCTAAACAGCATTTCCAGTGCTGCGCCTTCAACCACTCGGCCATCTCTCCTTGCTTAACTTCACAAAAACTATTACAAGAAAAATGCAACGTTACTTTGTTTCGCTATGCGGATTTTAATCATAGCAAAGCTTGGTACATATGCAAAAGAAATTGTTAGGAGTTTTATCGTGATTTCTAAACAAAAAAGCACCCATTGGGTGCTTTTTTGTTTAGTATGCGTCCTGTAATTCGTAAAAATCAGGCGTAACGTAATCCTTTCGCATCGGATAGCCGATCCAATCTTCAGGCATCAGAATCCGCTTGAGATTTGGATGACCCTCATACACGATGCCATACATATCGAAGGTTTCACGCTCTTGCCAATCGGCAGTTTTCCAGATCCAGTAAACAGACGGACAACGTGGATCAGTGCGAGGCAAAAATACCTTGATGCGAACTTCCTCAAAGCGATCGCTTTGATTAATCCCCTCATCGGTGAGCTTAGCCAGATGATAGACACTGACCAAATCATCTCCCGCACCTGCATCATAACCACATTGATACATCATGTAGTTAAAGCCATGGGCGTAGAGCGCAGTCGAGAAAGGAAGTAAAAACTGGCGATCAATTTTGAGAATCGGCACGCCTTGCTTATCTAAGCCCAAAAACTCATGCTCAAACCCATTGCTAGTCAGCCATTGAGAAACGGGAGCAGTTGCTTCTGTTGTTGCTAATGCTGCTTGCTCTGAATTGTTAATTTCATTGTCTGCCAACGGTTTCTACCTCCTTCTGAGCCATTTGCAATGCAGGTAAAGGGATGCCAGATTCGCTCAGTTCCTTAGGTGGAGACATACGGCTAGGCATTTCTAGATACTGTCCTGTCAAGATCGGGCTAACTACCTTCATCTCATGCTTGATCGCATAGTAACGATGAGTGCGATCGATGTTAGCTCTTTCTTTGAATCCTTCCGTACCAATTTTTTTACGGAGTTTGATAATTGCATCCATGATCGCTTCAGGGCGAGGAGGGCAACCTGGAAGATACACATCAACGGGAATCAGCTTGTCAACACCGCGAACCGTGGTGTAGGAGTCAGTGCTAAACATACCGCCCGTAATTGTGCAAGCGCCCATGGCGATCACATATTTTGGTTCTTGCATCTGTTCATAGAGACGCACTAGCGCAGGAGCCATTTTCATGGTGACTGTCCCTGCGGTGATGATCAGGTCAGCTTGGCGAGGGCTAGAACGTGGCAATAAGCCAAAGCGATCGAAGTCAAATCGCGAACCGATCATGGCAGCAAACTCAATGAAGCAGCAGCTAGTGCCATACAACATTGGCCAAAGGCTAGACATTCTTGACCAGTTATAAAGGTCGTTGAGAGTAGTTAGAACGACATTATTTGATAAGTCTTGGGTGACTTGTGGGGTTGTGGCAGGGTTAATGAGTCTCTGGGTTTGTTCTTCAATACTGAAGTCCAAAGCAACATTTTCAGATTTCATGACCATTCTAAAGCTCCTTTTCTCCAAGCGTAGACTAGACCTAATACAAGAATGCTAATAAAAATTAGTGCTTCAATAAAGGCAAGCAAGCCTAATTTGCTAAATGCGACAGCCCAAGGGTACAAAAATACCGTTTCTACGTCGAAAATAACGAAAGCAAGCGCAAACATATAATAACGAATATTAAACTGAATCCAAGCCCCGCCAATAGGTTCACAGCCAGATTCGTAGGTGGTACGACCTGCGGCTCCAGACTGTTTTGGACTTAATAGAGCTGATAGTCCTAGTCCCAATAGTGGTACTAGAATACAAACGATAGTGAATACCAGTAAGTATTCGTATCCGCTTAAAACCAAAATGTATTACCTCTTCAAGCTAGCTTGACTAAATTCCAATTTGTGGTTTACATGCAAGGAGCTTAAGCCCCTTGTTCTACAAGAATTTTCTTGTTTACACAAATTAGGAGATGCTTATCACATTATATCTGTGCAGGGGTAGATGAAAATTTGTTACAGACTAGAAATTTTTCTATGGCTTGGCTTATATAATTGGAACTTATTGTCAAAGGCTATTGATTTGAGGCTCTAGCTGCGATCGCAGTTTTTGATTTATCTGCAATTATCTTAACTTATTCATCTCAGCATATATATCTGAATCTCTTTTATTGCTGTTTTTACTACTAATTTAAAATTCATGCGAAGCACCACTTCGCGCGACCAACAACACCATTTTATTTAAAAAAGTTTAGGAGAATCCATGAGTCAAGGTTTAGCAACGCTTTTGCGTGAAGGTACAAAAACATCTCACTCCGCAGCCGAGAGTACAGATTTTATTAAATGTTTTTTAAAGGGCGTAGTTGACAAGACATCCTATAGCAGGCTCGTCGGCAACCTTTATTTTGTATATAAGGCTCTCGAAGCTGAGTTTGAAACTCACAAGAATGATCCAGTTTTGAGCAAGCTTTACTACCGCGAACTTTGGCGTGAAAAGAGCCTTGAACTTGATATGTTGTTTTATTTTGGCGCTAACTGGCGTGAAGAGTTTAAGCCTACCCCTGCTTGCGAAAAGTATCTTGCTCGCATCCACGAGATTTCGGCTAACGATCCTGTATTGCTAGTTGCTCACGCTTACACTCGCTATATGGGCGATCTATCTGGTGGTCAAATCCTCAAGAAAATTGCTAAAGAAGCAATGGGCTTACAGAGTGAAGACGGAACTGCTTTCTATGAATTTGATGATATCCGTAATCATGGCGAATTCAAAAAACGCTACCGTGAGGCGCTTGACACCTTGCCTGTAGATGCAGCAACGGCTGAGCGCATTGTCGATGAGGCTAATGCTTCATTTCATATGAATATGGCGATGTTCCGTGAGCTAGAAGGTAACTGGTTTGTTGCTTTGACTAAGTTTGGTTGGAATTCTTTGCTCACAAAGATCAAAGGTGAACCTAAAGAAAATGTTTCGGCTCGTCGTGAATCCAAAGCTGCTAGCTAATTAATACAGCGCTTTGCGCTGACATAAAACCCAGATAATTTTTTAAAAGTGCCGCTTCGCGGCACTTTTAAAAAATTATCTGGGTCATTCAAACCATCAATAGGCTGTAACAATAAAAAAGGGGCGCTTAGCGCCCCTTTTTTATTGTTAAATTATTGGAAGATTTGTCCGCGTCCTAGCCATATCTCTAGGAGCAATATTAGAAAACCTAACATTGCCAAGCGACCATTCCAGACTTCAGCAGATTGGGTCATTCCCCATTCCCAACGTTCTTGGGGATAGAGTTTAGTGTTCTTTTGTGGTTGGATCGTGTCGGCGAATGCGATCGCAGGACTACTCTGAGCTTTGATCACGATATCGGCTAAGGCTTGGATAAAAGTGGGGTCAGTATCAGGAGCAGGAACTCGCGCAAAGGTCTCAATACCAGCATGTTCGGCAATTTCGCGATATTCCATATCGATTTCTTCGAGAGTCTCGATATGCTCAGACACAAAGCTGATCGGGACTACAACTAATTCTTTTACGCCTTGTTCGGCTAGCTCAACGATCGCAATATCAGTATAAGGTTGCAACCATTCGACAGGACCAACGCGGCTTTGGTAGGCAAGTTTATAGTTGTTAGGGCGATTAAGTTTTTGCATAATTAGCGCCGCGCAGGTTTCGATCTCTTTTTGGTAGGGATCGCCTGCTTCTTGGATGTAGCTGACAGGTACGCCATGGGCGCTAAAAAATATATGGGCAGTACTAGGATCTTTGACCTGATCGAGGGTTTTTTCGATCAGATTTGCCATTGCTTGTAAATAGCCTGAGTTGTCATACCAAGAAGGCACGACTGTGTATTTGATTTTTTGTAATTCAGGATCGCTTTCCCAAATCCGATTGAGTAGACGAAAACTAGAGCCTGTAGTACTAATCGAAAACTGGGGATACAAAGGTAAAACTACTAACTCTTCGATCTTGTCGCGCTTGATTTGGGCGATCGCCTCTTCGGTGAAGGGGTTCCAATAGCGCATTCCGATATAAATATGTGCCTCATGTCCGTTTTGCTGGAGTTGCGATCGCAAAGCTTGTCCTTGAGCTTCAGTAATGCGTCGTAGTGGTGAGCCACCACCAATCTTTTTGTAATTTTCCTGAGACTTTTTGAATCGCAGCGACGAAATTAACCAAGCCAAAGGTGCTTGCAGTAATGGCGAAGGCAAGCGAATAATTTCTGGGTCAGAAAATAAGTTGTACAAAAATGGGCGGACATCTTCTAATTTGTCTGGTCCACCGAGGTTCAACAGTAAAACACCTAATCGCCCCATAACTATCGCTATATCCTTTTATTCGTTGGATCAAATTTCACTAATTATACAGCGCTTAGCGCTGCCATGAAACCCAGAGGAATTTTTGAAAGTGCCGCTTCGCGGCACTTTCAAAAATTCCTCTGTACTCTTTAAAGCCTCTTTGCGCTGATTTTAAACCTAAAATTTTAGAAAAGCCAACAATTCTCATTATGAAACCAATTTTAGGGTTTGCAGAGCCTACGGCTCTGCAAACCCTAAAATTGGTTTCATAATGAGAATTGTTGGCTTT